>CAZYWR010001261.1:0-2491 GCA_964651185.1 uncultured Polyangiales bacterium | reverse complement strand
GGCGAGGTAGCGCGGCGCCTGGGCGTGTCCCCCGCCTATCTAAGCCTGATCGAGAAGGACAAGCGCGCCGTCCAGCTGCCGCTCTTGTTCCGCGCGCTCGAGCTGTACGGCATCGGCATGGAGGAGTTCATGCAGAGCCTGGGCGAGCGCCGCGTCGACGATGGCTTGGCGCGCTTGCTCGACGAGCCGCTCCTGCGGTCGCTCAACCTGAGCGAGGACGACATCGCCCAGCTCGGCTCCGAGCCGCGCATGGCGACGACCGTCACCGCACTCTTCAACATGTATAAGAACACGCGCAGCCAGCTCGATCATCTGCTTTCGCAGCTCGCGAAGGCCGAGCGCGACACGATGGAGCGCGACACGATGGGCAACACGGGGGGGATGTCGTTCGACTACAACCCGTTCGACGAGGTCACCGACTTCCTCGAGGCCAACGATAACTGGTTCGGCGTGCTCGAGGAGCGCGCCGACCAAGTGCGCCGCGACTTCCAGCTGCCCCAGCGCTACACGAGCGACAAGCTGATCGAGGTGCTGCGGAAGATGGGCGTGGAGGTGCAGCTCGTCGCGCCCGATGACACGAGCTCCGTCGTGCGCCGCTGGGATCCCGATCACGCGCGCCTGACCCTGACCTCGTCGATGGTGGAGCAGCGCCTCAAGTTCCAGCTCGCACACACCATCGGCCTGTGGCTGATGGATCGCGAGCAGCTGCACGAGCGGCTCACGGCGAGCTTCCGCACGCGCCACGCCGAGACGCCGCAGCTCGTCAAGATCCATCTGGCCAACTACTTCGCGGGCGCGCTGCTCTTGCCCTACAACGACTTCTTTCAGGAGGTCGTGCGCACGCGTTACGATCTCGAACATCTGGCGAGCTACTTCGAGAGCTCGTTCGAGACGGTGGCGCACCGCGTTTGCAACCTGAATGATCCGCAGAAGCGCGGGGTGCCCATGCACTTCCTGCGCGTCGACGTCGCCGGCAACATCTCGAAGCGCTACGGCGGCCGCACCGGCATCCAATTTCCGCACGGGACCGGCAGCTGCCCGAAGCTGGCCGTGCACCTGGCGTTCCTGACCCCGAGTCAGATCACCAAGCAGTACTCGGTGTTTCCGGACGGCTCCGAATACTTCTGCATCGCCAAGGTGGTGAAGCAGCCATTTCAGGGATCGCTCGTGCGCGGCACCGTGTACGCGATCGGCCTCGGCACCAATGCATCGAACGCCAAGCAGCTCTGCTACGCGGACGACATGCCGTTCGCCGACCCGCGCAAGATGGCGGTCACGGTCGGCACCACTTGCCGCTTCTGCGAGCGCACGGACTGCAACCAACGCGCGGCCCCGAGCTACAAGTTCGCGTTCCGCGTCGACGAGTACACGAAGAAGGACAACTTCTTCTCGCCGCTGGTCTCGAACGACCAGCTCGACGACGAGGACGACGCGGCGCTGAACAAGCGGGAAAAGCGCGCGCTCCCGTTGATCGAGGCAGACGTCGAGGCCTGACGCAGTCGGACGGACACGCGACCCGCGCGGCCGCGTACTGGGGCGCGGGGCTGGCCGTGGCGCGCGCTGCGGGCTACACCCGCGGGGTCATGGCGCGCTTTGCCGACCGGCTGTGCGAGGCGATCGCGAAGCGGGGCGCCCCCTGCGCGGTCGGGCTCGATCCCGTGCTCGAGTACGTGCCGGACGCGTTCTTGCGCGAGTGCGGGCTTTCCCGCGCGGGCGACCTCGAAGAGCGCGCGCGCATCCTCGAGGCCTATTCGCTCATGACGCTCGAGGCCGTGCACGATCTCGTGCCCGTCGTGAAGCCGCAGATGGCTTACTTCGAGCTATACGGGTCGCACGGCATGCGCGCGCTCGAGCGCTGCATCGAGACCGCCCGCGCCATGGGGTTGTTGGTGCTGCTCGATGGCAAGCGCGGCGACATCGGCAGCACCTCGCGGGCATACGCCGAGGCCTATCTCGCGTCGACGCCAGCGCGGCCCTGGGAAGCAGACGCGCTGACGCTGAACCCGTACTTGGGCGAGGACAGTCTGGCGCCCTTCGTGGAGGTCGCGCTGGCGAACGACAAAGGCCTCTTCGTGTGCGTGCGCACCTCGAACCCAGGCGCGGACCTGACGCAGCTGCACGAGGATCGAGAGCGCAGAGCTTTGTATGAAGTGGTCGCGGACATGGTCTCGTCCTTCAATGCGCAGCAAGTAGGCAGGCACGGGTTCGGTAGCGTCGGCGCGGTGGTCGGCGCGACGCAGCCGGACGCTGCGCGGCGGCTGCGTGCGCGCATGCCGAGCGCGCTCTTTCTGGTGCCCGGCTACGGCGCGCAGGGCGGATCGCTGGAGGCCGTGCGCGCGTGCTTCGACGCGCGAGGGATGGGCGCTCTGGTCAACAGCGCCCGCGCGGTGATGTACCCGGGCCGCTTCGGGACGTCCCACGAGGGCGCGGCGAAGGACGCGATTCGGGGCGCCGCTCGCGACTTCGTCGGCGCCATCCGCAACGCACTGCG
>CAZYWR010001260.1:0-1781 GCA_964651185.1 uncultured Polyangiales bacterium | reverse complement strand
TCCTTAGTCGGGGTGGACGGATTCGAACCGCCGACATCCAGCTCCCAAAGCTGGCGCACTACCAGGCTGTGCTACACCCCGAGGGCGCGGAACCTAGCGCGCCCGGCGTGCGCGCTCAAGCGTCCGCGGCGCTCGCCGCGTACTCGCCGTACGTCACCGCCCGAGCAAGCGGTCGAGGTTGACGTCGTGGGCGCGCAGCACCTGTAGCTGCCGCTGGGTGAGTTCGGCGATGCCTTCCAGCGCGAGATCGATCAAGTGGTCGAGTTCGGAGCGGCGCATGGCGAGGCCCTCGGCGGTGCCTTGGACTTCGATGATGTGGCCGTCGGCGTTGGCGACGACGTTGAGGTCGACTTGGGCGCGGCTGTCTTCGATGTAGGGGAGGTCGAGGACGGGGCGGCCGTCGATCAGGCCGACGCTGACGGCGGCGATGACGGAGCGTAGGACGCCGGGCTTGATGAGGTTGCGGGCGGCGAGTTGGGAGAGGGCGAGGGCGAGGGCGATGCTGCCGCCGGTGATGCTGGCGCAGCGGGTGCCGCCGTCGGCGTCGAGGACGTCGCAGTCGAGCGTGAGGGTGCGCTCGCCGAGCTTGGTGAGGTCGACGGCGGCGCGCAGGGAGCGGCCGATCAGGCGCTGGATCTCTTGGCTGCGGCCGTCGACGCGATCGCCGCCGGTGCGCTTTTGGCGGCGATCGGGGTTGGCGCGGGGGTGCATGGCGTATTCGGCCGTGACCCAGCCGCTGCCGCGGCCCTCGAGGAAGGGGGGCACGCGCTCTTCGAGCGAGCAGGCCAAGAGCACCGTGGTGCCGCCGGCGCGGTAGAGCACCGAACCTTCCGGGTTGCGCTGGGCGGCGAGCTCCACGGCGATCGCGCGTAGCTCGCGGTCGCCTCGTCCATCCGCGCGCTTATTCTGCATGGGCGACGTGTGTAGTCGTGAGCTCCTGCTTGGGCAACCACACCTCGAACGTGGTGCCGCCGCTGGCGGCGGGCATGCAGCGGATGCGGCCGCCGTGCGCGGTGACGATCTGCTGCGTGAGCGGGAGGCCGAGGCCGGTGCCGTGCTGCTTGGTCGTGTAGAAGAGATCGAAGATTTTGTCGCGTTCGCCGTTGGGGATGCCGGTGCCTTCGTCGCTGATGCGCAAGAGCACGCCGCCCAGAGCGAGCTCGAGCTCGATGCAGAGGCGGCCGCCTTCGGGCATCGCCTCGCGTGCGTTGCGGCACAGGTTGAGGAGCGCTTGCCGGATCTGGCCTTCGTCGAGGGGGACGGGCGGCAGGGGGGCGAGCGCGAGCTCGGCGCGCACGTTGGCGCGCTCCATTTCGGGCGCCAAGAACGCGATCACGTCGCGCACCAGCTCGGCGAAGTCGGTCGGGCGCTGGCGCGGCTCGGGCAGGCGCACGAGGCGCAGGTACTGATCGGTGATCTCGGTCAGGCGATCGACTTCGTGGACGATCGAGGCGAGCACGCGGCGCGCTTCGGCCGCGGCCTCGGGGACGTCTTCCTGCAAGAGCTCGACGTTGAGGCGGATGCTGTTGAGGGGATTGCGGACCTCGTGCGTGACGTGCGCGGCGAGCCGGCCGACCGCGGCCAGGCGCTCGCTCTGGCGCAGCTGGGCGTCGCGCTGCGCGAGCGCGCCGACCATGCGCTCGAACTCGCTCGCCACGCGCCCGATCTCGTCGTCGGCGTGCGGTTCGGCGCGCGGCGAGAGATCGCCGCGGCCGACCGCGGCCACGCGTTCGCTGAGCTTGGTGAGGGGCGAGAGCATGCGCTGCGACCACACCGTGACC
>CAZYWR010001259.1:0-3030 GCA_964651185.1 uncultured Polyangiales bacterium | reverse complement strand
GGGCCACCACGCCCACGGATACACCTGGGCACGCGGGGGCCACCCCGCGCTTTCACCGGACTTCGCGCGCGCGGGCCCGCACGCGCCTCGACATGGGGAAGCGCACTGTTTCAGGTCCCGCGCAAGAGCGATGGGCGGTAGTCCGCCGGGGCGCGATAGCCGAGCAGGAACAGCACCGTGGCGGCCACGTTCGCCAGGCCCGGGTCGGCTGCGCTCTTGTCGATCGAGAGCGTGTAGCCCGGCGCGAATAGGAGAAACGGCACGCGGTTGAGCGTATGGCTCGTCTTCACCACGGGCGTGCCCGCGCGGTCGTGCTTGATCTTACCCTTGTCGTCGTGCTCGTACATCTCGTCGGCGTTGCCGTGATCGGCGGTCACGATCAGCGCGCCCCCGAGCCGCTCGATCACGGGCAACAGGCGTCCGATCGAGAGATCGACCGCCTCCACCGCCTGCACCGCCGGATCGCGAAACCCGGTGTGCCCGACCATATCGCCGTTTGCGTAGTTGATGCGCAGGTGCCGGAACTTCTGACTCAGGAGCGCGCGGATCAGGGCGTCCGTGATCTCGGCGGCCTTCATCCACGGGCGCTCCTCGAACGGCGCCAAGTCGCTCGGTATCTCGACGTACTCTTCGAGCTTCCCGTCGAACTTGCCGCTGCGGTTGCCGTTCCAGAAGTACGTCACGTGCCCGAACTTCTGCGTCTCGCTCGACGCGTATTGGGGGATGCCGTTGCGCGCCAGGTATTCGCCCAACGTGCGATCGATCGCAGGGGGTGGCACCAAGAAGTGCTTCGGGAGCTTGAGGTCCCCGTCGTACTGCATCATGCCGGCGTAGAGCACGTCCGGACGGCCCTTGCGCGGGAACTTGTCGAAGTGGTCCGACTCCATGGCCTGGCTGAACTCGATCGCGCGGTCGCCGCGAAAGTTGAAGAACACGACCGATGCGCCATCTTCGATGCGGCCCACCGGTTTGTCGTCGTCCCCTACGATCACGAACGGCGGCAGGTTCTGATCGCTCAGCCCCGGGTGCTCGCCGCGATATGTCTCGATGGCCTCGCGCGCGCTCTTGAACCCGCGCCCCTCGCCGTGCACGTGCACCATGTACCCGCGCTCGACCATGCTCCAGTTGGCGCCGTAGCGATCCATCGTGATCACCATGCGACCGCCGCCTGAAGCGATGCGATAGTCGCGATCGCCGCGCTCGCGCAGGGAACTCAACAGCTGCTCTAGCGCATCGACGTAGGTGAGCGCGCTGGTCTCGGGCACGTCCCGCCCGTCGAGCAAGACGTGTACCCGCACGGCGCGCACCTGCTCCTCGTTGCAGCGCCGGATCATGGCGAACAGGTGTGCGATGTTGCTGTGCACGTTGCCGTCGCTCAACAAGCCGACGAAATGCATCGGAGCATTCCGGTCGCGCGCGCGTTGCGCGAGCGCCTTCCACTCGTCGCGCTCGAACAGGAGCCCGCTGTCGATCGCGTTTTGCACGAGCTTGGCGCCTTGGTCGAAGACGCGGCCCGCTCCGAGCGCGTTGTGGCCCACCTCGCTGTTGCCCATGTCGGCATCACTCGGCATCCCCACGGCCACGCCGTGCGCGTGCAGGCGGGTGTGTGGGCAGCAGGCGTGTAGCCTGTCCAAGTTCGGTTTGCGCGCCAGCCACACCGCGTCGCCTTCGTCGTGAGCGCCGTAGCCGATGCCGTCCATCACGACCACCACCACAGGGCCGCGAACGCCGGGAAACGCCGGGTCTTTCTGGAGCTGCCAGCTGATCATGCCGGTGGTCTAGCACGCGCTCTGGAGAGGCTCTTCCGCAGCGATCGACAAAGCCCCGACAGCGCCTTAGAGTCAGCAGATGAACACAATCTCCGCGGGTAAGCACGTCGTCCTCGACTACGTCCTATGCGACGAAGACGGCGACGTGATCCAGCGCTCGATCGAGCCGAACGTCGGGCCGCTGCGTTACGTTCACGGCTACTCGCCGATCCTCCCCGGCTTGCACAGCGGCCTGGCCGGCCTGGCCGAGGGCGAGCAGCGGCAGATCCGCGTGCCCCCGGACCAGGCCTACGGTTTGGCCGACGATGACGCCATCTTCGAGGTCGATCGCGCGGAGCTCCCGGATCCGGAGAACGTCAAGTTCGGCGATGAGATCGTCGGCGAAGACGAGGATGGCAACGAGTTCGCCATGCATGTGATCGAGGTCCACGACGATCATGTGGTCGTAGACACGAACCATCCGTTGGCCGGGTTCACATTGATCTGGGACGTGACCGTGCGGGAAGTGCGCGACGCCACCCAGCAAGAGATCGACGCCGCGCGCGCCGATGCGGCCGAGCTGGAGATCGGGCCCGCGGCGAGCAGCGGCGAGCGCCACTGAGCAGCCGCCGTCGCTGTGGCTACCGCCGCGAAGCGTGACGCCCGCGGCGCTCCCGACGGCGCACGGCACAGAGTGGCGCGCGCGGCGGAAACTCCGTCCTGCCCGCGCAAATCGCCGGATCTCGCGCAGATCCCCGCCCGCATCGCGTGTCGCGCAGCACGTCTGCAAAGCATTCCGGCTCACAGCGAGCTGGCATCCAGGTTGCTCAGTCGCGCTCGGCGGCGTGGATACTGCGCTGCGCAAGGCTCGCGTTCGGGTCCCTCGCGCGTTTTCTTCGTGCTCTCCGCGCCCCAGGAGCACTCAGGCGACATGAGCAACACGCGCGAACTCGTGGCGACGGTAGCGCTGGCGGCCGCGCTGGCCGGCTGCCACCCAGCAGGTCTCAACAATTCAGGCCCGGACACGCCGGCGGACGATGCGCCCGACGATGCACCCGACGATGCGCCCGGCGACGACCTGGTCGGCGACGACATCGCGGAGCCGCCGATTCGCAAGGACGGCGGCGCCTCCGTGTTCGACGCGGGCGGGTTCTTTGCGGTCACCAAGCCGCCGGCTCGCCTCGATCAGACGATCGTCGCGAGCCGGCCGCCGCCGCCCATCCGCGGCGGAAACTTTGCCCTCACCCTGGAAGGCAGCTTGGTGGGCGCGGCGGATCCCGAA
>CAZYWR010001258.1:0-6609 GCA_964651185.1 uncultured Polyangiales bacterium | reverse complement strand
CGTTTGCCTAATTTGTCCGGCTTTTTACGAGCGTCCGCGCTTTCATTTGCCAGGTGTAGTCGGACACCGCATCCGCAGATCACGAGACAAAAATACGCGCGCTGCTTTTTGCCGCGTTTCCACTTAAGAACCCCCGCCGCGTGGCCGATTACCGAGCACGGAGCGCGGACGTTCAGAAGCCGTCTGTCGCTTAGAGCGCAATGGCCTACACCATTCTGATCGTCGACGACTCGCCCACCACGCGCAAATACGTGCGCGGCGAGCTCGAACAACTCGGTCACGAAGTAGTCGAAGCGATCGACGGCACGTCCGCGCTGCAGACGCTGGAGCGACAAGTTCCGGCGCTCGTCATCAGCGACGTCAACATGGCCCCCATGGACGGCCTGACGCTGGTCACGCATATCCGGCAGCGCTTCTCTCGCGCCGAGTTGCCCGTGCTGATGTTGACCACCGAGGCCGGCGATGACCTCAAAGCCAAGGGCCGAGCCGTAGGCGCGAGCGGCTGGCTGACCAAGCCGTTCGACCCTAGCCGCATGAGCGCCGTCATCGCCCACTTGCTTCAGAACCGAGGCCGCACCAACAAGGGCGACGCGCGCGAATGACACTGGAAGAGCAGATGTCTCTGTTGTTCGCGGAGGAGGCTGCGGAGCTGCTAGCCGACTTCGAGCAAGCCCTGTTGCTGCTCGAATCTCTGCCCGATGACACCGAGCTGTTGAACCGAGTCTTTCGCTGCGCGCACACCTTGAAGGGCAACAGCAAGATCCTCGGCTTCGAAATCGTCGCCCTCTTCACGCACGAGCTGGAGAACTTACTCGATCGACTGCGCAAGCAAGAGCTGATGGTCACACAGAGTGTGGCCGACACCCTGCTCGCCTCTCTCGACGTGCTCAAGGCGCTTGTCGCCGAGGTCGCCGGCGGTCCGGCGCACGACGCCAAGGCGCGCGAGCTCGCGTCCATGCGCATTGGGGCGTTGGTGGCGGAGCTCCAAGCCGAACTCGTCCCCGCCACGCCGGTCGCTCCGTTGGAGTTCCCGCCGCTCGAAGGAGACGCCGCTACAGCACCGGTCGCGCTCGCGCCAGCACATGCGCCCGTGGCCGGCGATGCAGCGGCCGCACCCGCGCCGCCCTCGCCTGCGCCGCGCTCGGGGCCCGTTCACGCCGAGGCGCCGGGCGTTCATCCGGATCGCGCGCAAGCGGAGAGCGCCGCGCTGAATCGCGCGCAGGAACAGCGCGCGGAACAACCGAGCGGCGGCGCGGCTGGAGGCCCCGCCGCACCCAAGCCGGCCGAAGCAGCCGCCGCGTCGGCACGGGAGCGTCGCGCCGGCGCCGCCGAAGCCGAGTCAAGCAGCGTGCGCGTGCCGATCGACAAGCTCGACCGCTTGATCAACCTTACTGGTGAGGTGGTGATCGCGCAGTCGATGATCGCCCAGCTCGTCACCGACCTCACGCCCGAGCGCGTAAGCATGCTGCAAGAGGTGGTGGCTCAGATGGACCGTCACTGCCGCGAGCTGCAGGAGCGGATGCTGAACGCGCGCATGTTCCCAATCAAGACCGTGTTCGCGCGCTTCAACCGCATGGTCCGAGATCTGGCCGCCGCGACTGGAAAGTCGCTGGTGCTCGAGACCTCTGGCGAAGAGACCGAGCTCGATAAGACCGTGATCGAAAGGATCTCGGACCCGCTCACGCACCTTGTCCGCAACGCCATCGACCACGGCGCCGAGCTGCCGGAGGAGCGACGCGCGCGCGGAAAGCCCGAGCAGGTGCGCATTCGGCTCGCCGCATACCAGAGGAGCGGCAACATCTTCATCGACGTGGCCGACGATGGCCGCGGGCTGAACCGCGACAAGATCCGTAAGAAGGCCGTGTCCGCGGGTTTGATCGCGGACAACGCGCAGCTCAGCGATGATCAGCTCGACGCGCTGATCTTCCACCCCGGCTTCTCCACTGCCGACCAAGTGACAGAGATCTCCGGACGCGGAGTCGGCATGGACGTGGTCAAGCGGAACGTGGAGGCGCTGCGCGGAAGCATCTCCATCCTCTCCACACCGGGCGAAGGCACCTGCTTTCGCGTCAAGCTGCCCCTGACGATGGCGATCCTCGATGGCCTCGGCCTGCGCGTCGGCTCCGAGATCTACTTGGTCCCGCTGGTGTCGGTAGTCGAGTCACTCCAGCCGCGCGCCAGCGACGTCACGAACATCGCGAACGTGGGCGAGGTCGTCGAGGTACGAGGCGAATACCTGCCCCTGATCAGGCTCCACGAGCTCTTCCAGCTCACGCCCATCTACGCGGCACCGCACGAAGGTCTGGTGATGGTGTTGGACGACGGTGTTCAGCGAGTGGCCCTGCAAATCGACGAGTTGCTCGGCCAATATCAGGTCGTGATCAAGAGCTTGGAAACCAACTTTCAGGTCATCCCCGGCATCGCCGGGGCGACCATCCTGGGCGACGGGAGCGTCGCCCTGATCCTCGACACCGGCCACCTTACGACGCTTGCGCGCTCTCACGCGAAGCACAGCGGACAGGCGCGGGCCGCAGCGGGTGCGCAGTTGTCGCACGGGAGCAACGCATGACTCAGCCGGCCATATCGCAGGACTCAGGACTCCAACCAAACCAGTACGTGACCTTCACACTAGGTGATGGTGAGTATGGGATCGAGATCCTCCACGTCCAAGAGTTCAAGGGGTATACGGCCGTCACACCTGTACCCAACATGCCGGCCCATCTGCGCGGCGTGATGAACCTGCGCGGTATCATCATCCCGGTCTTCGACCTGCGCGTGCGCTTTGGCCTGCCGGCAACCCTGAACGAATTCACGGTGATTGTCGTCGCCGTGATCAACGGACGTACCGTTGGCCTCGTGGTGGACACCGTCTCGGACGTCATCGACATCGACTCCAGCGCAATCCAACAAACTCCGGAATTCAGCGCGCGCGCCGACTCGGCGTTCCTCAAGGGGATGGCCAAGAGGGGAGACCGGCTGGTCATTTTGCTGGCGCTCGAGCAGCTCGTATCGCTCGGCGGAGCGGCTTCCACGACGGCGTGACCGTCGAGATCGACAGATGAAAGGAACGATGTCATGAACGCAAAGGCGCCCGCACGCCCCAGGTCCAAGGCGAATTCCAAATCCACGACAACGCCGCGCAGCACGCGCTCCGAAAAAGCGAGAGGGCGAAACGACGGAGAGGTGCTTTTGTCGCTGATGGACGGCCTCGGGAAGGCGCAGAGCAGCGGCCAAGCGATCGCGACCACGCTCGATCTCGTACGCGACGCGCTCGGATGGGCTTACGGATCATTCTGGTCGCTCGACACGAGTACGCAGACGCTTCGCTTCCAGCAGGAGTCGGGTTCGGTGAACGACGACTTCCGGCAAGTCACCTTGAGCGCGAGCTTTCGCGAGGGAGAGGGCCTGAGCGGGCGGGCCTGGCGCGACCGCGATCTTGTCTACGTCGAAGATTTGAGCAAGGTGCGCGACTGCGTACGCGCCCCGGTGGCGCACAAGTCGGGCGTGCGTTCCGGGATTTGCTTTCCGGTGAGTCGTGACGGTCGCGTGGTGGGGACCATGGACTTCTTCGCACTCGAACGGCGCTCGGCGTCACAGCAAGATCTCGAGCTCTTCCGCGGCATCGGACAGTTCGTCTCGTCGGCACTGGATCGGCTGTGGAACGCCGAGCGCATGGCCGCTTCGGCCGCTGACTTCCGCGCGATCATCCGCGTCGTCGAAGACGTCGCAAGCGCTGAGTCGGAAGAGCAAACTGTACGGGCAGCCTTGTCGACCATTCAAGACGTGTTCGGCTGGGCCTACGGCTCATATTGGACCGTCGATCCCGCCGTAGACGGTCTGCGCTTCAACGCGGAGATGGGGAGTGTGAGCGAAGAGTTCCGCCGCATCACACGGGACTCGGTGTTCCGCGAAGGCGTGGGCCTCAATGGACGCGCTTGGAAGGAGCGTAAGCTCGTATTCGTGCCTGACATCGGAGACGTCCAGGACTGCGCGCGTGCCCCCGCCGCGAAGCGGGCCGGCGTGAAGTCGGGCGTATGCTTTCCGCTCCTGCAGCAGGGCAAGGTGGTGGCGACCATGGACTTCTTCTCCATGGAGCGGCTGCAACTGTCGTCAGACCGCCTCGACGCCTTAAGTAAAATGGGCGAGTTGGTCGCCGCGGGGCTGTTACGGGTACGTCAGATGCGTGCTGCTGAGACCGAAGCAGCGAACGCAACGCGGTCGATCGGCGCTGTTCGCAAGTTGGTTGAGTCTGTCGAGCGCGGTGAGCTCCGCCAGCGTATCGAGGTCGCGCAATTCGAAGGGACTTACCGCGAGCTGTGCGAAGGCGTGAACCGCATGATGGACGGCATCGCCACCCCGCTCGACGAGATCGCGCGCGTGCTCGACCTGGTCGCGCACGGCGATCTTCGGCAGCGGGTCGAAGGAGCCTACGAAAACGATCTCGACACCCTCAAGCAAAGCGTGAACGGAACGATCGAGCAGCTGAGTAAGATCGCGGTCGACATGCGGACCATCGCCGGCCACGTGGCCCACGCGTCGGAGGAGATCTCGAGCGGCACCGCAGACCTCTCGAAGCGCACCGAGCAGCAGGCTGCATCGCTAGAAGAGACCGCGAGCACGATGGAGGAGATGACGGCCACGGTAAAGCAGAACGCGGAGAACGCGCGACAGGCCAACCAGCTGGCGATGAGCGCGCGCTCGGTAGCCGAAAAGGGCGGCGAGGTGGTGCGGCAGGCCGTCAGCGCCATGGAAGAGATCAACAAGAGCAGCGCGAAGATCGCGGACATCATCAGTGTCATCGACGCGATAGCGTTTCAGACCAACTTGCTCGCGCTGAACGCGGCCGTGGAAGCGGCGCGCGCGGGCGAGCAAGGCAGAGGCTTCGCGGTGGTCGCCTCGGAGGTGCGTAACCTGGCGCAGCGTTCGGCGACAGCAGCCAAGGAGATCAAGGGACTGATCAACGACTCGTCCGCGAAGGTCGCTGGCGGAAGCCAGCTCGTTCAGCAGTCTGGGAACACGCTGAGCGAGATCGTGGCCTCGGTGAAGAAGGTGGCCGATATCGTCGGTGAGATCTCGGCAGCTTCCCAGGAGCAGAGCACCGCCATCGAGCAGATCAACACGTCGGTCACGCGAATGGACGAGTTCACGCAGCAGAACTCCGCGCTCGTGGAAGAGACTGCCAGCGCCGCGTCGTCGATGGCTAGCCAGGGTAGCGAGCTGCTCAACGCCATCAGCATCTTCAAGGTCGAATCCGGTGAAGGGTCGGCGGAGCTTCCGCCCCCCGCGAAGAAGGAAGCCGCGCGCGCGCCCGCAAGTCGCCCGCAGCGTGCGGCGCCCGCGCCCTCGTACGCTCGGCGCGAGCTGGCTCCGGCGACGAAAGCCAACCACTCGAGCCCACCCAAGCGCACCAACGGCCACGCTCTGGCGAAGCACGCGCAAGACGAAGACGGCTTCCTCGAATTCTGAGCAAGCGAAGAAGCGAGCGGACAGCACGTCATGACCACCCAGGTAGAAAGCATCGGATACCGGCTGACAAGTCAGCAGTTCGAGCGTTTTCGCCACTTGGTCTACGAGCGCTCCGGGATTGCACTCCGCCCCGAAAAGCAGCAGCTCGTCTGCTCGCGGCTGGCCAAGCGGTTACGCGAGCTGAAGCTCACGTCCTTCGACGACTACTACGCGCTCGTCACGTCGCGGTCTCAGGGCAACCATCCGGAGCTCGAACATCTCCTCAACGCGATCACCACGAACAAGACCAGCTTCTTTCGCGAGTCGCACCACTTCGACGTACTACGCCGCTGTGTGGTGGCGCCGTCGGCCGAGGCTGGAGGGCAGCCCAAGCTGAGGATTTGGAGCGCCGGATGCTCGACTGGAGAGGAGCCGTACAGCATTCTCATGACGATATGCGAGGCTCTTCCCCATTGGGAGGGCGCCGACGTGCGCGTACTCGCGAGCGACTTGGACAGCGAGGTCCTCGCGACCGGCGAACGTGGCGTCTACCCGAGAGAGCACACCGACGAACTTCCTGCCGAGTTGCGGCGCCGTTGGTTCATCGAGGGTTCGGGGAACCAGCGAGCGCTCGTGCGCGTGCGGCGCGCGCTGCGCGAACGCGTGGCCTTTCGCCGCATCAACTTCGTCGAGCCAGACTGGCCCGTACGCGTGCGGTTCGACGCGATCTTCTGTCGCAACGCGCTCATCTACTTCGACAGCGAGACGCAGCGCACGGTCGTCGGACGCTTGCTCTCGTACTTGCTGCCGAATGGCTACCTCTTCTTGGGGCATTCGGAGTCGATGGCCGGGGCGCGGCCGGAACTGAAGAGCCTCGGACGCACTGCCTACCAATACCTCGGTGAGCCATGACGGCTGCCGTCGCTACAAGACCGCTCGCAGTGACGCTCCATATCGGCGGTGTGTACGCCGCTGATCATGACGTCGTCGTGCGCACCGTGCTCGGTTCCTGCATCGCGGCGTGTCTGTACGATCCCGTGGCACGTGTCGGCGGAATGAACCACTTCATGCTCCCCACAGCCGATGGATCGACCGGACATGCCGACCAGACGCGTTACGGCTCTCATGCCATGGAAGTCCTGATCGGCGCCGTCCAGCGGCTCG
>CAZYWR010001257.1:0-4350 GCA_964651185.1 uncultured Polyangiales bacterium | reverse complement strand
TCGGTCGCGCTGTTCACGGCCTTCCGCGATGAAGCGTCGGGCCGCTTGCGTGAAGAACTCGCGCAGAACGTCGACTACGCACAGCGCCACCGCGATGTGGTCGCGCGCTGGGGCCGCTTCCCGCACCGCAACCAGGTGCTCGACCGTACTTCGACCGCCGAAGAGCTCGCTTTCCTGCAGGAGCCCAACTCCTCTTTTTGACGAGGCCGACGCCCGCTCCGCAACGCATCACGGGGGCGCCGCTGCGTACTCCGCGCGGATGCAATAGTCGATCGTCCGCGTGCAGGGCGCGGTGCCCGTCATGCCGCCGCAGGCGCTCTCGCCCGCATAGTCTTCGCGGCGGCTGCGGAGCGCCGACATCACTGCGGTCGTAATGTCATGGCCACCGTCCTGACACGCCGGATCGCCGCAAGGCATCACGAACAGCGCGGGCGCGCGCGCGACGACCACGAGCTTCACGTACTTGGTCGTCCCGTTCGGAACCCGCTCGACCACCTCGATGCGCATGCTCGTGAGCGCGGGCACCTGCGCCGAGAGCCTCGGCGCCTCGTCTTCGCGTTTGCGGCGCTCGGCGGAGCGCTGCGCTGCGGCGCGGAATCTACTCGGGTGTCCGTTCATGAAGACCTCATTTCAGGCTTTGCGCGCTGCAGCTGCGTCGGCGCATCTACGCGCTTGCCGGCGCATGTCGATGTCCCTCGCGAGTCTCGTACGGGAACATCTGGTGTGATGCTGGAACAAACAGCGTATCACGTGCCAGCCGCAAAGTAATCCTCGACAGGTGGGCGAGAGCACGCCACCACGCACGTATCGATTGATTCGGTCCCTACGCTGGCGGGCCGTGAATCATCCGACTTGACGCGCTGCGACACGGGCCTACGTTGTGTCGCGGTACAAGTGTACGCACAACCGTGCTGGCCACGTAGCCCCCTCTTTTCGCGTTGGCCCGAAAGGTCTCCCATGCTCAGCGTCCCTTTCGCACGAAGCGAGCAGCTCGGCCATTCCAGCCGGCGGTGGGCCGCGCTCCGGCGCGAAGCGCGAAAGTGGGCCGTCGCGCGCGTCGACCGCGCCAGCGTGCAGGTGTGCGTGGACGTGCCGCCGTTGGAGCGAGCGTTGCGCACGCTCGATCCCACGCTGTCGCTGTGCCGCGTGCGCGCGCGCGTCGAAGCGGTGCGCGACGAAACGCCGGACGTCAAGACGTACGTGCTCCGGCCCAACGCGCGCTTTGGCAGCTTCCGCCCCGGCTCGTACGTGACGCTGCGTTTGTCGATCGAGGGCACGCCGGTGGAGCGCGCCTACAGCTTGTCCTCCGCGCCCTCGCGCGATGGCTTGATCGCGATCACGATCAAGCGCGTTCCTGGCGGCAAGGTCTCGAACTGGTTGTCGGACACCGTACGCGTCGGGGACGTGATCGAGCTCAGCGCGCCGCAAGGTCAGTTTCTCTTGCCGCGCGAGCCCGCGCCGAGGCTGCTGATGATGTCTGCCGGGAGCGGCATCACGCCCGTGATGTCGATGTTGCGGCAGCTCGTCGCGCAGGGCGCACCCAATGACGTCGCCTTCTTGCACTTTGCGCGCTCGCCGCGCGACATCATCTTCCGCGAGGAGCTCGAGCAGATCGCGCGCTCTTCCCCGCAAGTGCGCCTCGCGCTGTGCGTCGAGCAGGCAGACGCGGGCTGGCGCGCAGCTTTGGGGCGCTTCAGCCAGAGCTTGCTCGAGCAGGTCGTGCCGGACTTTCGGGAGCGCGAAGCCTATCTGTGCGGCCCCTCCGGGTTCATGGCGCAGGTACTGCAGACCCTGGAGCGGGCCGGGGCCGATCTCTCGAAGCTGCGCTACGAGCGCTTCAGCGCGAACTTCGACGCCTCCGCCGTGCTCGAACAGGCGCAGGAGATCCGCTTCCTGCGTTCGGGCATCCAAAGCATCTCGAATCACGCACGGACGATCCTCGAACAGGCCGAGAACCTGGGGCTGCCCGTGCAGTCGGGCTGCCGCGCCGGCAACTGCGGCACGTGTCGCTGCCGCAAGAAACGCGGCGTCGTCGTCGACGTGACGACGGGGCGCGCCTCGGGGGACGGCGAAGAGCTCATCTACCCGTGCGTCTCGCTGGCGCGCGGAACGGTGGAAATCGATCTCTAGTCGAGATCGCGACGCGCGATCGCAAGCCTCGCACCGGCGTGCGAAGAAACGAGCAAGCTCATGGCGTACGAGACCAGCATGACCACACCTCGGGCGCGGCCGCTCGATGCGCCTCCGCCCGGCCGACGAGTCCCCGTCCAGACCGCTGATCAAGCCTCCGAGCAGTCGGCGGAAGCGGCGCGCTGGGTGGCGTTTGGAGAGGCCCTCGACGAGCTGCGGCGTGAAGTCGAGGGGACGCTCGGCGCGCGCGACGCGCTGCATATTCAGCGCATCGGCGCGCTCTCGCGGCGGCTCGAGAGGCTCGGGCGCGGCCTTCTCTACGTGAGCTTCGAGCCGCTCGGCTTCGGGCTCGGGACGCTGGCGCTGACGCTCCACAAGTCGCTCGAGCTGATGGAGATCGGCCACATGGCGCTCCACGGCGCCTACGAGAACCTGCCGGGCTGCGAACGCTATCAGGCCGACCGCTTTCATTGGAAGGCGCCCATCGACGAGGCGAGCTGGAAGATCGCGCACAACGTCCGCCATCACCAGTACACCAACGTCGAGGGGCGCGACCCCGACGTGAACTTCGGCGGTCTGCGCTTGAGCGCGCGCGTCCCCTACCGCCTCTTGCATGCGCTGCAGCCGATCAGCAACGTACTCTCGTGGCTCGGCTTCGCGGCAGCGATCCAGCTACACGTCACCGGCATGTTGGATCTCTACCTGAGGGAGGGCGATCCTGAGCTCTTGCCTGACAAGAAACCCGCCACGGTGCGCGCCGCGCACCGCAAGTTCCTCTCCAAGCTCCTGCGCTACTACGGTCGAGAGTATCTGCTCTTTCCTGCGCTGGCGGGCCCGTTCTTCGGCAAGGTGTGGCTGGGCAACGCGCTGTCGGATCTCGGACGCGATGCCTACGCCGGTGCCATCATCTACTGCGGACACGTCGGGGTTCGCGACTACGCGCGTGACACGGAGGCGAGCAGCCGCGCGCATTGGTATGCGCTCCAAGTGGAGAGCGCGCGCGACGTCGAGCTCCCCACCTGGGCTTCGATCCTCGCGGGCGCGCTCGACCGTCAGATCGAGCACCACTTGTTCCCGCGCTTGCCGCCCAATCGTCTACGGGAAATTGCGCCACGTGTCCGCGCGATCTGCGAGGCCCACGGCGTGCGCTACCGGAGCGAGAGCTGGCCGCGCGCACTCGGCTCGGTGCTGCGGGAGCTGGCGCGACTCTCCTCGCGCCGTGCGACGCCGCTCGCCCACGTGTAGTGTCGTCGCGCTGCCGGACCGACCGGACGCGTAGCCGCGAGCCAAGCCCTGCGCGATGCGCGCGCGACGCAGGCGGTGTACCTTGCACAGGTCCTGACGGCGATCATGATCTTGCGCGCCATACCCGAAAAGAAGGAAGAGAAGGAGCGGATCCGCCTCGCCCTGCTGCGGGCTGCGCTGCAGCTTGCGGCAAAGCACGGGTTCGCGAGCCTCGGGCTGCGCGAAGTCGCGCGCACCGCGGCGATCGCGCCGACCTCATTCTACCGCCACTTCGCAGACATGGATGAGCTGGGCTCGGCGCTGATCGAAGAGCTGGTCGACCCACTGCTCTCGCAGCTCGCCGATCCGCTACGCCGCGCCGCAGGCCGCGATCAGAGCGCCGGTCTGATCGTCGACGCCATGCTCGCGACGGTCGCGAACGATCCAGCGCTCGTGCGCTTTCTGCTCGCGGAGCGCGTAGGAGCCTCGGCTGCGCGCCGCGCCGCCTTGGCACAGAAGCTCACGCGTCTCGCTATGGCGCTCGAGGGCCCAGGCCCGAGCGCCAGCGCGGAAGCCTCTCGGGGGTCTGCCCACGCAAACGCCGCCTTGGCCTTGCTCCTCGACGGCTGCGGACGCGCGCTCGACTGCGAGCCCGGGCGGCTCGCGGACCTGCGGGCATCGCTGGTGCAGCCCGTACGCGAGCTGCTCGCCGCGAAGCCGGCGAAGGTGAGGCGCGGATGAGCGAGGTCCTCGAAGAGCTGCTCGAGGCCCACGTTCGACACGAGCTCGCGAGGTGGCGCGGAGCGGAGCTAGAGCGCAGCGTGGCCAGCGAGGTCGCCGAGCTCTTTCGCTGGCTCGGCGAGGTGACGCTGCGCGACGTGGCCGCGCCCGAGCAGATCATGGGCGTGATCGAACGCCACGTGATCGAGCCCCGCCTGAGCGGTGGCATCGCCGAGCTCGCCGGGGAGACCTCGCGCCTCGTGCTCTCGTCGCCGA
>CAZYWR010001256.1:0-9669 GCA_964651185.1 uncultured Polyangiales bacterium | reverse complement strand
CGTTGGGCCCGATGATCGCGGTGACCGCGCCGTAATGAGCCGACAGCGACACGCCGCGCACCACGCTGCGCCGGCCGCGCCGCACCTCCACGTGGCGGGCGATCAGCGCCTCAGTCATGGCCGCGCTCCAGGTTCATGCGGTGCAACATCCAGAGGAAGCTGGGCGCGCCGATCAGATCGATCAGCACGGTCAACGGCACCTCGTGCTTGAGCGGGAGGCCGCGGCAGAGCGCGTCGCACAAGATCAGGAAGCCGCCGCCCAACACGAACGAACCGGGGATGACATGGCGATGCGCGGGGCCGGTGAAGCGCCGCACCACGTGCGGGATGATCAGGCCGATGAAGCCCACGCTCGCGCCCACCGCGACCGCGCCCGCCGTCATCAGCGACGCCCAGACCACGCACCAGAAGCGCACGCGCGACACCTCGACGCCGAGCGCAGCCGCCTCCTCCTCGCCCGACAGCAAGAGGTCGAGCGAGCTCGACCAGAGCAGCGCCGGCATCGTCCCCGCGAGCGCCAGCGCGGCCACCAACGTGAGCTGGCGCGCGCCGGAGCCGCTGATGCTGCCGGAGGCGAACGTGCTCATCGCCCGATTGAGCTCGTAGAAGTCCTGCGACAGGTTGCTGACGAACACGCCGATGCTCAGGAAAAAGCCGTTGAGCACGAAGCCGGTGAGGATCAACGTCACCGTGTTGGCGCGCAGCGAGCTGATCGATAGTACCGTGGCCAGCGACAACACAGCGCCCAGCATGCAACCGACCGGCACCATCATCTCCGGCGAGATCCCGCTGGGCGCACCGTCCTGGAACAAGATGAAGGTCGCGAACAGCGCGAGCTTGCCGCCCAGCAGCGCGCCCGCGTTGGTGCCGAGCACCTCCGGGCTGGCGAGCGGATTGCGCACGAGGCCCTGCACGATCGCGCCGCCCACGGCGATCGCGCCTCCGGCGAAGAACGCCACGCCCATGCGGTAGGCGCGCAGGCTCAGAAACAGCTCGCGCATGCCGGGATCGGCGGGGTTGCCGCGCCCCGTCCACAGGCCGAGCGCGAAGCTGACGATGGTAAAGAGCGCGAGCGCGAGCGCGATGCGGAGCCCGCGCCGGCGCGAGCGCGCGTCGGCCGCGTGGGTCGCCGGGGACAAACCCGCGTGCAGGCTGATCGCGGACGTTCGCACGCTCGGCTCTGGCTCGGCTGCCAGCCGCTCGCTCTCGCTCGCCGGCCTCATGCTTCGGGTTCGGCCTGCGGCAACGGCTGCGGCACGCGCTCTCCGAGGTAGCGCGCGCGCAGCTCGTTCCAGAGCGCGAGGTGGTCCCAGTTCGGCTCGCGCAGCCGCTTCTCCTTGGACAAGTCCAAGAACGGGCTCGGCAGGAAGAAGGTGATCATCTGCTCGCCCTTGCCGTTGAACAGCTCGATCGACCACGACCCCGGCAGGCAACTCTTGCCGAAGCTGCGCACGAACACCGCGCGCTGACAGGGACGGATCCGGGCCAGCTCGTCCGGCGTCTCGTCCTTCAGGCCTCGGTGCGGACCGATGCACAGGTGCATGTGCGCGGGGCTCGGCTCGAGGAAGACCGTCAGGTAGCCGTCGAGGTAGGAGAACCGCGTGGGCGGCGCCGCCAGCTGCAGCTCGAAGACGGCGCCCTGTATGCAGGGGCCGAACACGATCTGCTGCCAGTGTTCGACGAACAAGTCGTAGCAGAGTGAGAGTAAGGTCCCGCGCCGCTCGCGCGACAGGTCGGCGATCTGCGGGAGCCGCAGCACCTTGTTGTGCGCCACGCCGAGATCGGCGGGGGCGATCGGGATGTCCGTCCGCTCCTGGAATGAGCCGTCCGGCTGAACGACACGCTGGCTGGGCGGGATGGGGGAAAGGATCGACTCGAGCTCCTGCATTGGCTCCTCCTCGGCGTTACCTTGACCGGCCACTCGGCCGCGGTCACCCTCGTTCCGATCGGCTCAGTGATGGCTCACAGCGGGAATACGTGGCGAACCGGCATCGCAGACGAAGCGGCCACGTTCACGATCTCGAGCTCGCTGAACGAGCCATCCGGATTGCGCTGGAAACGGCGCAGGCCCGCCGTGGGCTTCATGTCCTTGTTCACGCTCGCGTCCGGCAGCAGCAAGAGACCGCTGTCGGCGTCGTAGGCGGGCGTCCCGAACACGCCGGCGCCGGGGCTCACCGACTTGATCTCGGTCTTCGAGCCGGTCGCGAGATCGATCACGGCGTACACGTCCGGACCGCTGCCCGAGTAGTCGTTCGCGGCGGCGCCGATCAGCGTCCCGCCGAGCGAGACCGCATCCGTCGAGAGTGGGTTGCTGGCCGGATCGTCCTTGGCACGCCAGACATGCTCGATCTGGGCGCCGCCGTTTTGGATGCCGAGCAGGACGAAGCCCGCGCTCTCCTTACTGTCCGCGTTCCAGTCTCCACCGCACGTCACCAGCACCGTGTCGACGTCGTTGGGGACCGAATCGACCGTGCTGCAGCTCTTGAGCCCCGGCAGCTCGAAGCTGGTCACGGCCTTGCTGTCGAGATCGACCAGCGCCACGGCGCCGTCGCCGACCGCCTTGAAATCGAAGGCCGAGCGCGAGATGCCGACCACGACCGTGTGGCCGATCCGCACCATGCGCTCGGGCCGGGCATACAGCTTCACGTCCTGGCTCGCGCCGGTCATGGGATCGGTGCGCGTGGTCATCGCGTCGAGCGACGAGAGATCGATGCGATCGCTGGTGCGCTGCATGGTGGTCGGGTTGATGCGGAAGAGATCATCCCCGAGGTCGACCACGGGCGCCATCGGGTCGATGTTCGGTTCGCCGCGCACGACCCAGGCGGTCTCTGGGTCGATGTAGATGTAGTCTTTGGGATTCGAAGAGTACGTGCTGGTGGTCGCCTGATCGGGCGGCGTGTGGGTCTTGACCTGGCCCAGGATCGCGCCGTCCGAGAGGCGGACGCGCGTGATGACATCCGTACGAAAGCGGTCGAGGATGACCAAGATGCCGCTCTCGCCGGAGTGCTTAGGCAGCTCCACGTCGCCCGACAGCGCCGTCACCAACCCCGCGCGGGCCGAGCCGGAGTTGAGGTAATCGTCCGCTAGCACCTTCCCCTGGCTGTCGAGGATCGAGATCGAGGTCGAGCTCCAGTCGCTGTTGATCGCGGCGTAAGCCGGGCCCACGCGAGGCGCACTCCCCGCGTCCATCTGCACGGGTGTGACCGCCGCGCCGGCGTCCGTCGTCGAGGCGACGCTGCCGTCCGCCGCCGGCGGCGTGATCACGGGCGCGGAGCTGTCCATCAGCTCCGAGGTGCCGGCGTCCACCATGGGAAACTGCACCGGACCGGTCTGCTTGGCGGCAGGCGGATCGTCGCAGGCGACCAGGGTCAGCGCACACACGACAGACGATAACCAGATCTTACGATGCATCATGATCGACCTCTCGATAGCTCAAGGTGAAAAACAACGAGCGCCCCGGCAGCGGGTAGCCCACCAAATCCGTGCAGCGCGCGTCGAGGCTGTCGTCCATGCGCGCGCTGACGCGGACGCGATCGCGCAAGAGCCCGAGCGCGGCGCTGAAGGCCAGCTTGGTGCAGGCGTCGCTCCAGCTCTGGTTCGCGTTGTCGTAGAACGCGAAGCTGCGATGCCACAGCTCGCTCGACACGCTGGCCGACGAGACCCAGGTGCGTTCGATCGGGACGCGGAGCTCGGGCCGCGCGTAGTAGATGAAGCGAGGCCGGAAGGGCAGGCGTTTGCCCAACGCCGTTTCGGTCTCGAGCCAGGTGAACGAGCCGCTCGTACGAAACCAGCGCGTCGCCTCGGCGGTGACGCGAGACTCGGCCCCCCACTGTCGAACCTGCGAGAGGTTCTGATACTTGACCTGATATTGCGCGGTGCGAAACATCGCGATCGAGTCGCGCCGCTCTTGCCAGAACCCTCGCAGCTCTGCGCTGCCCGCGAGCGCCTGTTTGCGCCCCTTGAGCGTGACGCCCCCGTCGTACGTGGTGGACTTGACCGGGCGCAGCTGCAGCGCGGGCAGCACCAAGCCGCCGTCGCCGAACAGCTCGAAGATGGTCGGCAGGCGTGTGCCGGTGGCCGCCGAGGCGCTCAGCGCGACGCCGCGCACCGGCTCGACCACGCCGCCCAAGCGCAGCGTAGGCACCAGCAACGTCCTGACGGTCGGGTACTGATCGCGAAAGTTCGCGGACGCGTGCAGCTCGGTCCGGCTCCACTCGACGCGCGCGGACGGACGCAGCTCGCAGCGGACCGGACCCAGCGAGCCGTGCACGGCCAGCTCGGCCGCGCCGCTCGCGGTGTGTCGCTCGGAGCGGGCCGGCTGGGGAAACGCGAAGCGGTCGCGCGGCAAGAACGTGTCGTAGGAGTAGGCGGTGACCAGGCTGCTCTCGAGCCAGCGCGTCAGCGCCAGCGCGCCCGCCGCGCGCAAAAACGCGCGAAAAGAGTGGTTGTCGACGTCGGTCTTGTCGCTGGTGCCGAGCTCCCCTTCGAGATCGGTGAAGCGGTCTGCGCCGTACGATCCGGACGCGAGCAGCTGCAGCTTGCGCCGCTCCGTGCGGTCGGCGCCATCTTCGAAGGTGTACGCGGCAGCGGCCAGGGCGCGCGCGCTCTCGCGCCGGACTTTGGGCGTCGGCTGCGCGGCTGGGCCGGGCAAACCGCCGCCGCGCACGACGCCCATGGCGAGGAGGTGAAGCTTGCCGGCTCCGACCGGAATGGTCAGATCCTGAAGGCCGCTCATCTCGAGGAAGTCGGCGTTCTTGAGACGAAAGGTGCGATCGTCGCTGCTGACGAAGCGCGTGCCGCGATCGTCTAGATAGGGATAATTACCGCGCGTGGAGCGGACGACCAGCTGTGCGCGACTGGTGATCCCGTTGGTCAGCGAGGCCTCGCCGCCCGCGTTGAGCTGATAGGTCCCGAACGAACCCGCCCCGAGTGAGCCGTTGAGGCCGTTGCGTTGACCGCGCTGCGGCACCAGCTGCAACACGCCGCCGATCGCCCCCGAGCCCAGCCAAACCGGGGCACCCCCGCGAAAGGTATTCACGCGCTGAAAGAGCTCGGCGGGAAACAGACTCAGATCGAAGGCGCCGCCGTCGGGCGTGGAGAGCGGGATTTCGTCGAGCAGGACCAGCGTCTCTTCGCCCGCCGCGCCGCGCAGCGAGACGCTCGCGAACGCGCCGATCCCCCCCGTGCTGATCACCTGCGCTCCAGGCGACTCGCGCACGACGTCGCCCAACGAGCGCGGGATGGTCACGCGATCGGCGAGGTCGAGCGAAGTGCCCGACGCGCTCGGATCTTCGCCGTGCACCGCGGTGATCGGGCGCTGGCTGCGGACCTCCACCTCGACCACTCGCTCGGGCGCGCGGGCGGCGGCGCCGGTGCGCGCTTCGGGCCCGGCCGGCTCTGCCTTTTCCTCTGCGTGCGCCTGGGTCGTCACGCACAGCGACAACGCGGCCGCGCGCAGCGCGAGCGTGAGGGGCGAGGGCTGAGCGATCCGTTCGCGCAAAGGCCTAAGAGCTCCGGAGAAGCTCGAGGGCTGCGGCGGGATCGAGACGGACGCCGGTCGCGAACGGACCGAAACCAGACGTCTGTTCGTCCTTCCGCCATCCCCGAGGCAGACAAGGATCACGACGTCCTGGGTAGGTCTCCGGGCTCGAGGCCCTAGCCCTCACCTCCTTCCCGGCTCGCGCCAGTGGCTCGTGGTGAGGGGTTCGGCCTCCTACCGTGGCGGGTCCGCGCCGGCTTTCGACCGGCTTCCCTGTTACGACGCTGTGCGGCCTGAGACGGACTCCCGAAGACGCACAGCGCCGTTGTCGCCGGCCGCGGCCATGCCGCGCCTTTGACCCAGAACGCGCGGACTCTGCGGCAAGCGATGCGCTTGTCAAGCTCGCGCGTGCACGCTCCGCGCCCGCAACGCGTGCGGGCTGGGGTGTGGTCGAACACGCATGCGTCGCCCCTCGAGCCGGACGGCAGGCGCGCCGACAACGCAGCAACTCGCGACTTTGCCGTCGGCGCGGGTCAACGCATCCATGACAGCTCTTGCACGCCCATTATTATGAGATTACTATCCCCAGCATGACGACTGCATTGAAGATCGTGGCCGTCGGTACGAGTTCGGGCGTCATCCTCTCGAAGGAAACGCTGCGCGAACTAGGTGTTGAGCGCGGTGATACGCTCTATCTCACCCGCTTAGGCGATGGTGATCATCGCCTAAGCGCGCTCAAGCCCGAAGCGGCGCGTCAGCTCGAAGTCGCGCACAAGCTCCTGCGTCGAGATCGCGAGCTCCTGCGGGCCCTGGCCGATAAGTGACCTGGACGTGTAAGTGACCTGGACGTGGGTGGAGCTGCAAACCATCGTCGCCGTGCACGAGGTCCTGCTCGAGCAGCACGGTGGCTGTCCTGGACCCGTCGATCGTGGAAAGCTCGAGGCGGCGCTCCAGCGCCCACAGAACCTCATTCACTACGAAGGCGAACAAGATCCTGCCGTGCTCGCCGCCGCTTACCTCGTCGCGGTCGCCAAGGCGTATGCATTCACGGACGCCAACAAGCGAACGGCCTGGACGACAGCCGCTCTTTTTTTCGAGCTCAACGAGCTCGATCTGCAATACGAGACGGAAGGCGCGCTCGCGATCGCCCTTGGCGCGGCCACCTCATGCTCCGTCGACGACGTCGCGAGGTGGTATCGCGCGCGCCTTAAGCATCGTTAGGATGCCCTCCGGCGCGGTCGCGTCGGCCACACAACATATGGCGTTGACTTCGACAGCGAGACCCCATACATAGTTCTTCGTGCCGGTGCCCAGTGTTGCCTGGGCTGAAAAGGGAACCCGGTGGGATTCCGGGGCTGCCCCGCAGCGGTAAGCGAGAACGACCTCCACGACGAGCACTGATCCCGCCGAGGGATTGGGAAGCGGTGGACAGTAGGTATTCGGCCCCTCAGGCCGAGCGCGCTCGTGAGCCCGAAGACCTGCCTGCACCCGGCCGCGGAGAGCCATCTGCGTCCGGTAGACCTTCGAGGCTCGTGGGACGGCCGCTGGGTTCGCTGCGTCAGATCTGACGGTCTGCACGCGCGCGTTCTGCGCTCGTCCGCGCGCTGAGAGGCGCTGGCGGAGCAAGTCGTCGCTTGGGTCTCGCGCGCTCGCGCGAGGGCCTCGGCGCCGTTTTGTCTCCGCGTCAGACAGACCGCACGAACGAAAACAGGGGGAGCGATGCTGAGCGAGACGATCGGGCGAGGACACGAGGCGGCTGCCGCGCAGGCGGCGCGTGAACGGGCAGACTCCAGCTATCCGCAGACCAGCATGCGGGTCAGAAAGCGCAACGGCTCCGCCGAGCCGGTCGACGTCAACAAGATCGTACGCGCAGTCAACCGCTGCTGCGCGGGTTTGCCGGACGTGGACGCGTTGCGCGTAGCGACCAAGACCATCAGCGGGCTCTACGATGGCGCCACCACGCGCGAGCTCGATCAGTTATCGATCCAGACCGCCGCGCTGTTGATCGCCGAGGAGCCACAGTACTCCAAGTTGGCGGCCCGCCTGCTGAGCACGTACATCGACAAGGAGGTCCGCAACCAGGAGGTCCATGCCTTCTCGCAGTCGGTCACGGCGCTGCACGGGGTCGGGCTCATCAACGACCGCCTGCTCGAGTTCGTCACGAAGAACGCGCGCAAGCTGAACGACGCCTGCCTGCCCGAGCGCGATCGCGAGTTCGAGTACTTCGGGCTGCGCACGCTCTACGATCGCTACCTGCTGAAGCACCCGAGCCGGCGCCTGGTGCTCGAGACGCCGCAGCAGTTCTTCCTGCGCATCGCCTGCGCGCTGTCGCGCGGCGTGACCGAGGCGCTCGAGCTGTACCAGCTGTTTTCGCGCCTCGAGTACCTCCCCAGCTCGCCGACCTTGTTCAACGCCGGCACCCGCCACGAGCAGCTCTCGAGCTGCTTTCTGCTCGATTCTCCCGACGATCACCTGGCGGACATCTACAAGCGCTACACCGACGTCGCCTTGCTCTCCAAGTTCTCGGGCGGCATCGGCCTCGCCTATCACCGCGTGCGCTCGCGCGGCTCGCTGATCGAGAGCACCAACGGCCTCTCGAACGGCATCGTGCCCTGGCTCAAGACGCTCGATGCATCCGTCGCAGCTGTCAACCAGGGCGGTAAGCGCAAGGGCGCCTGCTGCGTGTACCTCGAGCCGTGGCACGCCGACATCGAGGAGTTCCTGGAGCTGCGCGACAACACCGGCGACGAGGCGCGCCGCACGCATAACCTGAACCTCGCGAACTGGGTGTGCGATCTTTTCATGCGTCGCGTAGAGACCGACCAAGACTTCAGCCTGTTCGATCCCAAGCGGGTGCCGCAGCTCATCGACACCTACGGCGAGGAGTTCGAACGCGCGTACGAAGAGGCGGAGCGCAGCGGGCTCGCCGCCAAGACCGTCAAAGCGCGCGAGCTGTATGCGCGCATGATGCGCACCTTGGCCCAGACCGGCAATGGTTGGATGACCTTCAAGGACAAGTCCAACCGCGCCTGCAACCAAACCGCGCTGCCCGGCCGCGTGGTGCACCTCTCGAACCTGTGCACCGAGATCTTGGAGGTGACGAGCCAGGGCGAGGCCGCTGTCTGCAATCTCGGCTCGATCAACCTGGGGCGCCATATGCGCGACGACGAAGATGGAAAGCCGTGCTTCGACTTCGACAAGCTCGCCCGCAGCGTGCGCAGCGCCGTGCGTCAGCTCGACGCCGTGATCGATCTGAACTTCTACCCCATCCCGGAGACCAGAGCTTCCAACTTGCGCTGGCGCCCCGTCGGGCTCGGGCTGATGGGTCTGCAGGACGTGTTCTTTCAGCTGCGCGTCCCGTTCGACTCGGAGACGGCCCGCGCGCTCTCTCGGCGGATCTCGGAGGAGGTCTACTTTCACGCGCTCTCGGCGTCGCTCGAGCTGGCTGAACAGCTGGGCGCCCACCCGTCATTCGCCGAGACGCGCGCCGCGCGCGGAGAGCTGCAGTTCGAGGCCTGGAACGCCGGGCCGGAGCAGGCGGAGCGGTTCGCGATCCTGCGCGAGCGCATCATCCGGCACGGCCTGCGCAACTCGCTGCTGATCGCGATCGCGCCGACCGCGACCATCGCCTCGATCGCGGGCTGCTACGAGTGCATCGAGCCGCAGATCTCCAACTTGTTCAAGCGCGAGACGCTGTCCGGCGACTTCTTGCAGGTCAACCGCTACCTGGTCGCCGACCTCAAGGCGCACGGTCTGTGGAACGAGAGCGTGCGAGCGCGCCTCAAGCTCTCGGAAGGGTCGGTGCAAAGCCTGGCCGAGCTGCCCGAGAGCACGCGCGCCGTCTACCGTACGGCCTGGGAGATCCCGATGCGATCGTTGATCGACATGGCCGCGGAGCGCGGCGCGTTCATCGACCAGAGCCAGTCGCTCAACCTGTTCGTGGAGAACCCGAACATCGGGCAGCTCTCGTCGATGTACTTCTACGCCTGGAAGCGCGGGCTCAAGACGACTTACTACCTCCGTTCGCGCCCGGCCACGCGCATCGCCAAGGCCACGCTCGACAGCGCCGCGCAGGCCCACGCTGCGCCCGACCTCTCGCCTGCCGGCGCGGTCGCCTGCTCGCTCGAAAACCCCGAAAGCTGTGAGGCCTGCCAATGAGTCACGTCAGCCGCCCATCACGCCTGCTCGAC
>CAZYWR010001255.1:0-1741 GCA_964651185.1 uncultured Polyangiales bacterium | reverse complement strand
AACGAGGCGCCCTGCGCCAGGTTCTCCCCTGGCCCGCCCGCGCCGATGCGAGCTCGCTCCCGTGGGAGGGCTGCGCTCAGGATCCGACCTTGCTGCAGGTCCGCGCAGGCGAGAAAGAGCACACCATTCGGGCGCGCTTCGACCCCAGCGACCGCGAAGCGTACGCGCAGCAAATCCAGCAAAATGGCCAGGAGATCCTGCGCGATCGCCGCGAATCCTTGCTGCTTTCCGCCACGATTTCCACGAAAGGCGGCAAACTCGCGCGCTACGAGTCGCTGCTCGACGACACCGTGGCCGACGCCCAGGCCGAGATCTCGGTCGGCTATACGCCCGCCTCGCCCCCCAACAAAGGAGCTGCCCCCGAAGACCAGATCCCCGAAAATGGCCGCCTGGTACGCTTCTCGTTCACACTTCGCGACCAGCGGGGGGGTGTCGATTTCACCACCCGCGAGCTCTGCCTCATGCCTGCCGCACCTCAGGAGTAGAGTGCATTGACTTCTCTAAACCGCGCCTCTATTCCCGGGACTGGCATGCTGAACCGGATCGGCAACTGCCGCATTCTCGAAGAGATCGGCAGCGGCGGCATGGCCACGATTTACCGGGCCGTGCAGGAGCCGCTCGGCCGCACGGTCGCGATCAAGGCGCTCAAACCGTCGATCGCCGTCGACAGCCAGTTCGCCCGCCGCTTCGAGCGCGAGGCGCACTTCATGGCTTCGCTCCAGCACGAGAACATCCTGCACGTCTACGACTTCCTCAAGCAGGACGGCTCGATGTTCATCGTCATGGAGTACGTGAAGGGCATCGATCTCTTCGACCTGCTCGAGAAGCGCCGCATGCTGCCGGTCGACGTGGCGGCGATCATCGCGCTGGCCGTGGCGCGCGCGCTCGACTACGCGCACTTTCGCGGCATCGTCCACCGCGACGTCAAGCCCGCGAACATCATCATCTCGCGCCAGGGCGAGGTGAAGCTGATGGACTTCGGCATCGCGCGCGACGACTCGCAGGGCGATCTCACCGAGACCGGCACCGGCCTCGGCACCCCGAGCTACATGAGCCCCGAGCAAATCCTCGGCGACAAGCTCGACTTCCGCAGCGACCAGTTCTCGCTCGGCATCGTGCTCTACCAGATGCTCACGGGGAAGAAGCCGTTCGTCGAGGACGAGTCGCACACGGTGATGCAGAAGATCCGGCTCGATCGCTACGTGTCGCCGCGCCGGCTCAACCCGCTCGTGCCGCGCCGGCTCGAGCGCATCATCGCGCGCTGCATGGAGAAGCTCCCGGTCAACCGCTACGGCAGCACGCAGGCCCTGATCGACGAGCTGGTCGAGTTCCTCGCGAGCCGCGTGGCCATGAACCACAGCGCGCGGCTCGTGATGTTCCTGCGCGAGCTCAACGTGATTAGCGAGGCGGAGGCCAACGAGATCCTCGAAGCGGCCGGCTCGCGCGCGTCGCGCCGCCGCGAGCAGGATCGCACGCTGCTGCGCCACGCCGCGCTCGCCATGGGCGGCGTGTTCGCGTGCATCGTGGTGAGCGGGCTCGGCCTGCGCGCCCTGGCCGGTGTCGCCGAGACGAGCGCCCTCGAGTCCCCTGCGACCGTCTCGCGCGCCGAGCCGGACGACTACGGCTACATCCAGGTCGTGGTCGATCCCTGGGCCGAGGTCTACGCGGACGGTGAGCTCTTGGCGGTGACGCCGACGGCCGAGCGGCTACGCCTGCGCGCCGGGCGTCACTTCCTGAAGTT
>CAZYWR010001254.1:0-1702 GCA_964651185.1 uncultured Polyangiales bacterium | reverse complement strand
CTTCGTGCGCCGGGGGACGTGTGGTGGTGGTCGATTCTCGGCGCGATTCTAGGCACGAAGCTCAGTGGTAGAGCACTACCTTGACACGGTAGGGGTCGGCGGTTCAATCCCGCCCGTGCCTACTGCTATGGAGTCTTCGGTCCAGCGCGTGCGCTGCTTGCGACGCGTGATCGAAGGTCTATCTTCTAGCTTTGCCTTCGGGGCGCGGGCATCCGCTTGCGAGCCGCGAAACCGGGGGGTAATCCGCGAGCAGTCGCCACATGTCGTGAAGGGTGCTCCCTTCCTGCCGGAGGAATCCGCCATCAATAAGCCCAACTTCGATCCTCGTCAGCGCGTCTTTGCCGGTCCCCGAGTCAACGAACGAATCCGCGTTCCCGAAGTGCGCGTGATCGGACCGGAGGGAGAGATGCTCGGCATCATGCAGACGCGTGACGCCTACCTGTACGCGCGCGAGCGCGAGCTCGACCTCGTCGAAGTCAATCCCAAGGCCCACCCGCCGGTCTGCAAGATCATGGACTTCGGGAAGTACAAGTACGAGGAGAAGAAGAAGCAGGCCGAAGCGCGCAAGCGTCAGACCATCGTCGAGCTCAAAGAGATCAAGATCCGCCCTAAGACGGATGAGCACGACATGGAGTTCAAGCTCAAGCACATCCGCCGCTTCCTGGAGGAGGGCGATAAGGTCAAGATCACCTGCCGCTTCCGCGGCCGCGAGATCACCCATCCGGAGACCGCGCAGCGCCAGCTCGACCACATGGCCGAGAACATCCAGGACATCGGCTCGGTCGAGACCCCGGCGCGCATGGAGGGGCGCACGATGACCTTGGTGCTCGCGCCCAAGGTCTCGAAGGCGCAAATGATGACGAAAAAGCGCCAAGAAGAGCAGCGGCTCCGGCGCGAGCAGGTCGCCACGGGCAGTACCCCGCAAGAAGGGGGGGCCGGCGAGGCCGAGGTCGAGGACGACGACGAGTGGAGCGAGCAGGGCGAGGACAGCGGCGCGCACGCCTGAGGGCTCGCTGCTGCCCCGGAGGAATGCTGAGCGAAGGCCCCGCGCGACAAAGCGTTTCGCGTCGCTCGCGGCTTGACAGCGGGTGCCGGCGCTTCTAGAAATCGCGACCCCAGCGATGCGGGGCGTGCGCGGCGCCTGGGCGTCCGCGAGCTCTGCCGCAAGGGGCCGCCTCGCCAGCTCGCGAGGCAGTACGCACGTGCGCACAGTAGGACACGCCATGCCGAAGATGAAGACGAACAGCAGCGCCAAGAAGCGCTTCAAGGTGACGGGCAGCGGGCGCGTGCGCCGCGGCTCCGCGGGCCTCAGCCACATGATGATCGGCAAGTCGGCCAATCGCCGGCGCAAGCTGCGCAAGCACGACATGGTCAACGAGGCCGACGAGAAGCGCATCAAGCGTCTGCTCCCGTACGGCTAAGCCCGAGCTCTCGAGAAAGAAGAAGGAACGACTCCCATGCCGCGCGCCAAAAGAGGTTTCAAGGCCCGTCGCCGCCGCAATCGCATTTTCAAGCACGCCCAGGGCTTCTACTTGGCGCGTGGTCGCCAGTTCGGCGATGCCGTCGAGCAGGTCCGCCATGCTTGGGCCGCGGCCTACCGCAGCCGTCGCCAGCGCCGCCGCGACTTTCGCAGGCTCTGGATCGCGCGCATCAACGCGGGTGCCCGGCTCGTCGGCGTGAGCTATTCGAAGCTGATGGGGCG
>CAZYWR010001253.1:0-4295 GCA_964651185.1 uncultured Polyangiales bacterium | reverse complement strand
GCGAAAGTCGTACGCGCTGCGCCGGCTCCGCGCGCAGCAGCCGGAGCGCGGCGCCGCGAACCAAGGGTGTGCATCGGACGGCTGCACGAAACGCCTCAGACGCGATAAAAGGAACTACATAAGGTGCTGCCGTCCCCATGTGCCTTCGTGCCTCGCGCCTGAAGTTTTTCGTGGCACTGCTCACGATCGCGGGCTGCGCTGGTCCAAGTGACCTGCGGCCGGGCCCACGTTCGCCGGCCTCCGAGGCCGGCGCGGCGCAATCGGCCGAGGAGGCATGGCTCGAAGCCAGCGTGCCGCTCCAGCTGTGCCAGTCCCTCGGACTCGTCCCTATCGCGACGCTTCCGGCGCAGCCGGTCGCGCCTGCGCAGCCGGTTCCGAGCGCCACGCCGGTGCCGCCAGCTCAACCCGTGCCGCCGGCGACGCCGGTGCCGCCCGCAGATCCAGCGCCGCCCGCTGCGCCCGTCCCGCCGGCACAACCGGTCCCCGCCGCCGCGCCCTCGTTGCCCTGCGAGTAACGCGAGCTAGGTCGGCGTCATGCACATGGCCGACTCTTCGGGCGTGAACTGCTCGCTCGGTTGCGGGTCCTCGCGATAGCTCCGCAGCGGCCTCGTGTCATCGAGCAAGAGCTCGACGAAGTCGCGCAGGTTCACCTGGTCTCGCTCGATCTCGCTGCCCAGCCACGGCTGGTTCAAGATCGTGGTCGTGTCGTGATCGATGGGTGGGATCGACACGCAATGGCTGCAGTTGTCCGCGCGGAAGTAAGGCACGTAGTAAGCGAGGTTCGGCCGCGTGTCATAGCTCGCGAGCAGCGGCGATAGGTCTTGCATCCAGAGCTCGTGGATGCGCGCCTCGTCTGAACCGGGGAAAAAGCGCTCATACGAATAGAGCGAGTAGTTCAGGTCCATTTGATAGACCGCGAGGCTCAAGCGATCGCGCGGATATTTGTCCGCAAGCACGGTGTTGATCAGCCCCACGTCGCGCTTCAGGTCCTCCACCGGAAGCTTCCCGTTCAGCTCGTCCAGCACCGCGTCGGCGCCCCAAGCCGCGCGCGTCTGCTCCTGCACCTGCTTCGACGGCCCATCGCTGTGAAACGCCGGCCCCGAGTCGTTGAGCAGATACCCACACTGGGCACCCGGCAGACCATCGCGGATGTAGTAGTAGTTCTGCAGACCGCCGATCCCGCCCGCGCTGTAGCCCGTGACCAGCAGCCTGGGAATGACGGGGAAACGCGCGCGCGCCCAGTCGATCACCTTGAGCGTGTTGTCGTGGCCTACGTGCCGATACGTGATGGCCGGTCCGCCGTTCGGATCCGGATAAGTCGCGACCTTGCTGCCGCTGTGCACGTCGCCCGTGCAGTACGAGACGAACACCATGTTCCAGTTCTGGATCGGGTTTTGTGCGTCATGCCGCAGCAGGTTGAGGTATTGATTGCGGTCCATGTGGTCGTCGGGAATGCCGTCGCGATTGGCGGCCCCGCGCGCCCCGCCCGTGCAGCTCGCGTAGTCCCAACAGGCGCCGCCGCCCTCGAACATCAGCACCAAGTCGTTGCTCTGGTTCGAATAGCTGACGAAGAACTTGTACTGGCTTCCGTCGCTGCACTGCGCGCCCTCGGGTTCGACTTTGAGCCACTGTCCGCAGCTCGGCAGCGCCGTATTCGACGGGTCCGTGGTGCAGCGATCGCTCGGGACGGGCGCGCTCTCATCCGCGGCGCACGGCGGGGCGGGCTGGGCAGCTCCTTGCGGCGCCCCCGGCGGCGTCGCGGTTGCACCGCTGCTCTCGGCCGAGGATGGGTCGCCCGCGTCGGGATGGGACGGCGCGTCATCGTCGCCACAACTCGCGACCGCAGCACCAAGGACGAGCGTCAGCCTTCGCATGGAAAGAAAGCCTGTCATGAAAGCCACTCCGGCGCTGAGCTCGCGATCGTGCGTCGCCGCGCTCGCGCGTGGCCGCACGTTATCCCAGCCGCAAAGCCCGAGGAAGCGCGCCGTTGCGCCCGATCACAGCTTGCGCCGCAGCTCGGCGATATCCGGATGTTCGGGATCGTACTGATAGGCCTCATCGAGCGCGGCCGCCGCGGCGCCGCGATCGCCGGCCTCGAGGGCCTTCTGCGCGCGATCGAGCGCATCTTTGGCGCGCTCTTCGCGCTCGAACGAGCTGAGCGCGGGAGCGCCTTCAGGGGCGGCTGCATCTTCGGCTGCGTCGCTCGCGTCCTCGCCCTGCGCGAGCCCCGCGTCCTCGCCCGCGTGGTCCGGCGTCCCATTCGGTTGCGCGCTCGCCGCGTCGTCCGCCGGCGGCAACCCGGCCGTGGCCTCGGGCGACGATGGCGCGCCTTCGACCACGGCCGGCGCGCTCGGCGCGAGCTGCACCACGGCGACGAAGCCGATCGCCAGCGCGAGCGCGAACGGCCACAACTTCAGCCGCTGCGGTGGCGGCGGCGCGGAGCTGCGGCGCGCGCGCAAATTCGAAAACAGCGCGGGCATGGTGGCGTCGAGCTCCATCCCCGAAAGCGCCCCCGCTTCGACGTAGGCCTCGCGCAACGCGGCCACCAGGCCCGCGATATCCGCAAAGCGCTGTTCGGGCCGTTTGCTCAAACCGCGCAGGAGCACCGCATCGACGCTCGCCGGCACGCTCGCGCCGCCCAAAGCCGCCTTGCTGGGCGCGAGCGGCTCGTCGTGGATCACTTGATGCGCCACCGCCACCGCGTCGGCGCCCGGAAACGCGCGCGCACCGGTCGCCGCCTCGTACAGCACCGCCGCGAACGAGAACTGATCGCTAAGCGGCCCGGCTTCGCTCCCGCGCAACGTCTCGGGCGCGCCGTAGCAGGGCGTGCCGAGAAACTGCCCTTCCCCGGTCAGCGCGGCGTCGGGCATGCGCGCCACGCCGAAGTCCGCCAGGCGCACGAGCCCGTCTTCGCCCACGAGCAGGTTCTCGGGCTTGATGTCGCGGTGGATGATGCCCTGCGCGTGCGCGGCGTCGAGCGCTTCGCCCACCTGTTCGGCCAGCGCCAGCACCTGCTCGGGTGTCAGCGGTCCGCGCGCGCGCAGGATGTCTTTCAGGTTGGCGCCCTCGATGTACTCGAGCACCAGGTAAGGTCCGACCACGCTGTCGTTGCCCACGTCGTACACGGCGACAATGGAGCGATGGCGCAGGCGCGCGACCGCGCGCGCCTCGTTGCGAAAACGCACCAAGAACGCCTCGTGCTCGCCGCTCGAGCCGGGCGGCAGCCGCACGGTCTTGATCGCCACATCGCGCTCGAGCTCGGTGTCGCGCGCCAAATACACGTGACCCATCGCACCCGTGCCGAGCAGGCGCGTGACGGGATAGCGGCCGATCTTCTCGGGGAACGCCGAGGATGTGCTCATCGCCTCGTCATCGTTTGCTCACGCGCGCTTCGACTCTTTACAACCGATGGAGCTTCACCGTATTGGTATTGGACGAGGCCGGCCAGCCCACGACCAGGGCGAAGGCATCTCCTTTGACACATACGCGCTCGCGCGCGAGCACCGAGCTGGCGATGCGCAAAGCCTCGTCCAGGTCCTCCGCGGGCAGCCCGAGCCTCGGCAGCACGCCCCAAGCGAGCGCGAGCCGGTTGGCTGCCGCCACCTGCGGCGTGATCGCGACGATCGGGGCCTTGGGGCGATACTCCGACAACAAATCGGCGCTGCGCCCGTCGCGCGTGAGGATCACGATCGCCTTCAGCGGCAGCGTGAAGCTCAAGAGCGCGGCCGCGCGCGCCGCGGCGCTCGAGAAGTCCCAGCTGTCGGTGAGCTTGGGATCGGTGATGCCGACCGTGGGGTCCACCAGGTTGGCCTCTTCCACGTGGCGCACGATCGCGTCCATCATCTTGACCGCCTCGATCGGGTACGCGCCCGAGGCGGTCTCGCCGCTCAGCATCACCGCGTCCGTGCCGTCGAGCACGGCGTTCGCCACATCGGCCGCCTCCGCGCGCGTGGGCCGCGGATTGCGGATCATCGAGTCGAGCATCTGGGTGGCGGTGATCACGAGCTTGCCGCGCTTATTGACCTCCCGGATCAGGCGCTTTTGCACCACCGGCACCTTCTCGGAGCCGATCTCGACCCCGAGATCCCCGCGCGCCACCATCGCGCCCTCGGCGACGTCGAGGATGGCCTCGAGGTTCTGCACGGCTTCGGGCTTTTCGATCTTCGCGATCACGGGGATGCCGTTGGCGATCGCCTGCGCGTCGCGCTAGTCTTCGTGCTTGCGCACTAATGAGAGCGCGAGGTAATCGAGGTGCAGCTAGTTGACCGCGAACGCCGCGTCGACCTTGTCCTTCT
>CAZYWR010001252.1:0-3797 GCA_964651185.1 uncultured Polyangiales bacterium | reverse complement strand
CCCCCCCCACCCCCCCCCCCCCCCCCCGCGCGCCGCCCCCCCGCCGCCCGCCCCCCCCCCCCCCCGCCCCCCCCCCCCCCCCCTCCCCCGGGCTGCACCCACCCCGCAGCGAGCCCCTCCATGTGCGGATTAGAGGGGGATTAGAGGTGCGCAGAGAACTGCGAGTCGGTCCAAGCTGGCGGATAGGACTGCGAGCGCGTGAGGTCGGCCTTGGCGGGGATGAACGACATCGCGCGCTCCGCGAGCGCCATGATCGACAGCGACGGATTTACGCCGGGGTTGGCCGAGATGGCGGAGCCGTCGACCACGTACAAGCCCTGGTAGCCGAACACGCGATGGCGCGCGTCGATCACGCCGCTCGCGGGCGAATCGCCCATGCAGCAGCCGCCGAGGATGTGCGCGGTCGTGGGGATGTCCAAGAGCGGCTCGTAACAGGGATTCACCGCCACCCCGCCGCTCATCTCGGCCAGCCTGAGCGCGAGCTCCGTGGCCTCGGGGATGGTGGCCTTCGGCGCCTCGCCTTCCTCGAGCCGCGTGGCCATGAACCCGAACAGGCCGCGCACGAAGCGCAAGGTCCCCTCGGTCGAGCGCATGTAGAGCAGGATCATCGTGGCGCGCGCCCAGTCCCGTACCAAGAGCGCGCGCAGCACGCGTAGCGGGTGCCTGAGGCAGGCGAGGAGCACGCGAAACAGCTGCAAAAAACCCGCTCGGCCGCGCGTATGCGGCGTATAGAACATGCGAAAGAACCCGGAGCCCGCGCCGTAGCGCGTCATCTCCAAGTTCGAGTGCTCGTCGGTTTGTAGGAGCGAGTTGATGGCGATGCCGGTGCTGTGATCCACCTTCGCGTCGGGCACGGTCACCGCCAACAGCGACTCCGAGTTGGTGCGAATGCGCCGCCCGAGCTGCGGCGACAAGTTGGGCAGGGCGCGCTTGTCGTCGCGCAAGCGCAAGAGCAGCGAGTTGGTGCCGAGCGCACCGCCGGCGAACACGACGTTCTTGGCCTCGAAGGCGACCTTCTTGCGCCAGAAGTAGGAGCGGCCGGCGCGCGCATGCACCCGGTAGCCCTCGCCCGAAGCGCGCGGGGCGACGTGAAAAACCTCTGTGTCGGGCCGCAGCTCGAGGCCGTGCTTGCGCGCGAGGTAGAGGTAGTTCTTGTCGAGCGAGTTCTTCGCCCCGTGGCGGCAGCCCGTCATGCACGAGCCACAGCGTAGACAGCCCGTGCGCTCGGGCCCTTCGCCACCGAAGTAAGGGTCCGGATGCGTCTTGCCTGGCTCGCCGAAGTAGACCGCGACATGCGGCTTTTCGAACGCCTCCGGCCGTCCCAGCTCGCCCGCGAGCCGCTGCAGCAGCGCGTCGGCGGGCGTGAGAAAGTCGCTTGGCGCGGCGCCCATCATACGCCGTGCAGTCGCGTAGTGCGGCGCGAGCTCCTGCTCCCAATCGGCCAGGTGGCTCCAAGACGGGCTCTCGAAGTACGTACGCTTCGGGATCGGCAGCGTGTTGGCGTAAGTGAGCGAGCCGCCGCCCACGCCCGCGCCGGCCAGCACCTGCACGTGGCGAAACGGTCGCATCTGAAAAAAGCCGCGGAAGCCGAGCGCGGGCACCCACAGCCAGCGCTTGAGGTTCCAGTTCGTCTGCGGGAAGTCCTGCGCGGTAAGCTCGCTTCCCTTTTCGAGCATCAGCACCCGATAGCCTTTCTCGACCAGGCGCAGCGCGCATACGCTGCCCCCGAATCCCGACCCGACGATCAGGTAATCGTAAGCGTCATCGGCTTCCGTTTCGGGCGCGGGAATTGGCTCGGATGGGGCGGTGCCGTGTCCCATTGGTGGACCTCGCAGGACTGCGACCGGGGGCTCGAAGCAATACAGAACTTCAGCCGTCCCGCAAGGCCGGCCGGTCAGAGCGCCGTCTGCACTCCTCGTGTGCCGTATCGCCAGGGCTTGGGAAAGCGGGAGGACGTTCGCTGTCGAGGCCCGCTATGGCGGGTCCGACGGCCACGCATCGACGTCGGCATCAGCGTCTGGCGTGTCGTCGTTCGGCACATCTCCGAGGACGGCGTCATCATGGGTCGCGTCGTCGGGCGGCTCGGAAACACCGCTCTCCGGCGGCGCGCCATCGAGGAGCTCGGGTGCGTCTGGGGATTCGCTCGCGTCGGATGTCTGGGCATCGCTCTGGTTCGCGTCCTCGGGGCCCGCGTCCCGCGCTGCATCGGATGCGGCGTCATCGGCTATCCCGGAGTCCGCTGCGTATGCGTCGGGTGCGGCGCTGCCCGCATCGTCTGCTTCGCTCGCTCCGTCCTGTGCGACGGACCCGTCGAGCGCTGCGCCGGAATCCTCGGGAGCGCCGGCCGCGTCTCGGGCTGCGCTCTCGGCGTCGCTTTGTGGAGCCGCATCGGGCGCGCGATCGGGCGCTCCGGCGTCGAAGTTCACGCTGCCGGAGTCATGGCCGGCGTCGCTGTGCAGCACGATCGGACCCGAGTCGTTCCCCGGCGTGCCAGCATCGCTAGAGACTGTGTCGTCACCGCTGTCGTCGCAGCTTCCGACGGGAAGGACGGCCAGAATCAGGCCCAGCCAAGCCATCCAGGTGAGCCTTCGCCCTGCGTGCATCTCCGTGGCGCCTCCCCCGATTCGCCCTCATCCTCTCAGGCCGCTGCGCGGGCAGCAAGGCGCGCCTCGAGGAAATCCAGGATTTTCCGCGCGCGCGCGTCCCAGGTGAGATGGGCCGCGCTGTCTTCGGCGCCGCGCGCGAGCCGCTCCGCGAGCGCGCCGTCCGAGAGCACGCGGGCCAACGCGCGCGCAGCACCCGCCACGTCGCCCGGAGCCACGAGGAGCGCATTTTCGCCATCGCGCAGGAGCTCCAGCAGATCGGGCGTGCGCGGCGCGACGATCGGGCGGCGCGCTGCGAGGTACTGAAAAAGCTTCATGGGCAGCACCGTGTTGCCGACCAGAGCCAGGCCACGCGCGCTGGGCGGCAAGAGCAGCACGTCGGCCGCCTTGAGATAGTAGGCCACGCGCGCGAACGGCTGCCAGGGCACGAGCTCGACGTTCTCGACGCGCCGCGCGAGCCGCGCGATCAACCCGTCGCGGCCTTCGTGGCCGACCAGCAGGAACAGCGCATGCGGCGTGCGCTGCGCGAGCTGCAAGATGGTCTCGATGCCCTTCGTGGCATTGACGTGACCCGTATAGACGACGAGCGGTCGCTCCGGGGCCAAACCGAGCTCGGCACGCGCCGCCGCGCGCTCGGGCGCGCGCGCGAGCAGCTCCGGATCGTAGCCGTTGTGCACGACCGCGAGCCGCTCGGGCGGCAAGCCGAGAGCTCGGTAGCGGCTGGCGGCGTAGGACGAATGGAGCACCGCCCCGAGCGCCGCCGGGCGCGTGAGCGCCGCCCGGAACGCCGGACCGAGCACGCGGAACTGGTCGAACCAAGGCCGGTAGGTCTCGTAGACATAGGGCTGGTCCGAGCGCGCCGCGGCGAACAGCGTCGGAAAGTTACGGGTATAAAGCACGTCGCTGCCGCGTGCTGCCGCGCGCGCGAACAGCGCGTGCCAGAGCTTGCGCGCGTCCGCCCAGCCCAAGACGGGTTGCGGCACGGTCTCGACCGTGAAGGCCCCGTGCACGGCGTAGTACGCGCGGATGGCGTCCGCGTCGGGTCGCTGGCCGGCGCGACCTGGCAGAATCAGCCGCACCTCGGCGCCCGCGCGGGCGAGCGCGGCGATCGTCTGTACGGCCTGCTCCGAGTCGGTTTCGGTCGCGGGCAGCGGCCGATCGAAGACGTAAGCGATGCGCATCGCGCTTGCGCTA
>CAZYWR010001251.1:0-3946 GCA_964651185.1 uncultured Polyangiales bacterium | reverse complement strand
TCTCCCCGGCACACGCCCATCGCTTCCGCGAGCGTGAACGCGCCGCTGTAGAGCGCGCGACCGCACACGGCGGCGCGCACGCCGGCGGCGCGGAGCGCGCGTAGGTGCTCGAGCGCGCCGATGCCCCCTGAGGCGATCACGGTCGCTCGCGCAGCCGCCTGGAGCGCCGCCGTCGCCGTCACGGCCGGCCCTTCGCGCGTGCCGTCGCGATCGATATCCGTGAACAGGATGGCGGCCGCGCCCCAGCCGTCGACTTCACGCGCCACTTCGGAGACCGCGCGCCCGGTGCTTTCGAGCCACCCCTCGACGGCGATCCTCCCGGCTTTGGCGTCGAGCGCGACCACCACGCCGTCTGGATGCGCGCGGCACAGTGCTCGGGCGAGCGCCGGCTGCTTGATCGCGACCGTCCCGAGCACAATTCGGGCGGCGCCCAGCGAAAACCAGTGCTCGGCCGCCGCGCGCGTGCGGATGCCTCCGCCGATCTGAACCTTGAGCCCCGGCGCGGCGGCCAGGATGCGTTCGATCGTGCGCTGGTTTCCTGGCTCTCCGGCGCGCGCGCCGTCGAGATCGACCACATGCAGCCGCTCCGCGCCGAGCTCCGCGAACGCACAGGCCTGCGCGGCCGCGTCTTCCGCGTATACGGTCACGCGCTGGTAATCGCCCTGCTGCAGGCGCACCACCTTACCATCGAGCAGATCGATCGCCGGAATCAGCTCCATCCCAGCCCCTCCACGAAGCGTGTCAACAACTTATGGCCTTCCTCCTGGCTCTTCTCCGGGTGGAACTGGCAGGCGAACACGTTGTCCTTGGCCACGGCCGCGCAGAACTCCACCCCGTACTGCGCGCGGCCGACCGTCAGATCGGCGTCCTCGGGCACGCACACGTACGAGTTGAGGAAGTAAAACCAGGCGCGCGCCGGCAGCGCCGGATGCTGCGCATCGACCTCGTTCCAGCCGATCTGGGGCACTTTCAGGTTCGCGCCGGAGCGATCGCTCAGCGGCGCCGGAAAGCGCTCGACCGCGCCCGCAAAGTGCCCGAGGCCGGCGCTGCCGGGAGATTCGGCGCTCTGTTCGAACAAGAGCTGCATGCCGAGACAGATGCCGAGGTACGGATGGCCGCTGCCGATCTGCTCGCGCAGCGCCTCCCCGAAGCCGCGCGCGAGCGCGAGCCCGCAATCGCGAAAGGCGCCCTGACCGGGCACGATCAACTTGCTCGCCTTGCGCACGGCATCCGGATCCGCGCTGACTGTCGGCACGCCGCCGGCTCGTTCGACCGCACGCGCCACGCTGCGCAAGTTGCCGAGACCGAGATCGGCGATCACGACCAGACGCCCGGCGCTTCCGCTCATCGCCTCACTCCGACTCGCGCTCGCGCGCGCCAGCGCGCGCTTCGACACCCGGCTCGCTTGCGCCAGCGCGCGCTTCGACACCCGGCTCGCGTGCGCCAGCGCGCGCTTCGACATCCGGCTCGCGTGCGCCAGCGCGCGCTTCGACCAACGTGCCCTTGGTCGAGGGTACCCCGGTGACTCGGGGATCGCGCTCGCTCGCTTCGCGCAAGGCCCGCGCGAAGGCCTTGAAGGAGATCTCGATGATGTGGTGGAGGTTCTCGCCCTCGTGAAGGCGCAGATGCAAGTTGCACTGCGCGCCGCGCGCGAACCCCTCGAAGAACACCTCGCATAGCTCGCTGTCGAAGCTGCCGAGCTTGGCCTTCGGCAGCGGCACCTTCCACACGAAGTACGTACGCCCGGAGAGATCGAGCGCGCAGGTCACCAGCGCCTCGTCCATGGGCAACGTGGCGGACCCGTAGCGGCGGATCCCTCGCTTGTCGCCGAGCGCATCCGCGAAGGCACGGCCAAGCGTGATGGCGAGGTCCTCGGTCGTGTGGTGCCCGTCGATCTCGACATCCCCATCCGCCTCGACCACGAGGTCGAACAGGCCGTGCCGCGAAAGCTGCTCGATCATGTGCGTCAGGAACGGGAGCGGCGTCCGGATTCGGTGTTTGCCGCTACCATCCAGGTCGAGCTCGACTCGAATCTGGGTTTCGCTGGTCTTGCGCTCGACGATCGCCGTCCGGTCCATACGACGGGCCGACCATAGCATGCGCAGGCGTGTCGGCCGGTTCCTGATGGATCGGGGCAGCGGCGAGGCGGCACGGCGTTGGAGACGACGTCCGCGCAGCGTAGCCCCTGGGGGAGCGCAGCGTAGCCGGTCTCACCACAACGCGATGCGGACGTGCGCCCCGTTCGAGGCGCTCACCTCGCGCGCTGCGCGCGCGAGGTCGGAAGTTCCTGCGCGTGCAGCTCTGCCCGCTCTTTCTCGGGGCTCCAATCGATCAGGCTCCACTCGCCTCGGCCCGCGCCGCGACTCTTGTAGGCGATCGCCTTGGTGCCCTGCCGGCGCTCGAAGAATCCCGCCGCAAGCCCTACCCCCAGCTCGCGCAGCCATGCCGTGCGCTCTGTCTCTCCGCCGGCGATCTTCACATCATGCAGCCGCGGCACGAGCACCAGTCGCTTCGTGTCGAGGTGCGTATGATAATGCGCGAGCAGATCGACGCGGCCGCGCTGCGCGTCGATCTTGATGTACTTGAGCAGCGCGGCATTCCACTCCTCAGGCTTGAGGTTTTCGATCTCTCCGACGAGGTCGAAGTCGCTCCCGCCGCGGCGATCGAAGCGCCCCTTCACCGAGAGCGTCCCTCCGCTCATCACGCGCCCGCCGGCGCGCAGCGTCGAATCGCAGGAGGTCCAGCCCGGCGGCAGACAGCCGGTCAGTCGATCCCAGGATCCCTGCAGCTCGTGCACGCGCACATCCACGGCCGGCCGCGCATCGAAATTCCGAAAGTGGACTTGACCGTCTTCGAATGACAGGCGCGCTAACTCGAACGGCAGCTGCTCGTGGATCTGCGCGAGCTCGACATGAGGCCCCCACTGCTCCGCCGCCTCGACGTCGGCATCGACGTAGTTCATGAGCGGCCCGACCAGGCGGATGGTGGTGCGCGGCTTGTAGCCGTCGAGAATCGTGCCGAGTACGAAGCGCCTCACGCGCAGGAACGGCACCGGCACGCGTCCGTTGGTCTTGTCGATGCGCATCCCGATCAACGCGACTTCGACGCGCAGCACGCTGAGGTCGACTTGCTCGATGTCTCCGCGGTAACCCCCCTCGAGGTGGCGGAGCGACTTGCGCACCACAGTGGCGATCAAGAAGGGCGCTATCAGGCGGGCGACCACCAAAACCACGAGGATCCCGCACAACCAAACCCAACCGCGGCCCATGCGAGGGCTGCCCGTGCGGAACCAGCGCGCCATGCGCAGTCTCGAAGCAAAATCCGTGCAGAGCCGCCGATTCGCGCCTTGATCGGCGGAACGCGACCGCGAATGTGCAAAATCGCGACACCTGGGCGCCGGGGCCATACCACACACGTCGTCAACGCAGGCCCGGTCTCCGTGGCGCGAGCGCGCCCGCGGACCATGAGCGGCCGCTCGCGATGGCACCACGTCGCAGGCGCGTAGGCATCGACTCCTCCTCTCGTGTCGCGCCCCTCGCGCATCCCGCGTCGCGCGCTGAAGCACGCGGGCGTGCCACGGCCGCTCCGGCCGAGCGCCAACGCAATCTCTTTGTATTGCATGTCGAATACTTTTTGATTATGTTCAGCACACGTCACCTGGCTAGACGCCGGAGAGTACGGCTATGTCGCCAATCAAAGGGAGCTTCGCGGCGCTGTATCGACTTCACGCGGCCCTCCGGGGAGAGCGCCCTGCGTACGTCTTCTCGAACGGCGCGCTGGAAACCGGCAGCCTCAGCTTCTCCGACGTGGACTCGGCCGCGCGCACGATCGGCGCGGCGCTCGAAGCGCGCGGTCTGACGGGCGAGCGCGTGCTCTTGCTGTTCGACTCCGGCGTGGACTTCATTCCTGCGCTCTTTGGCTGCTTATACGCGGGTGTCGTCGCCGT
>CAZYWR010001250.1:0-6762 GCA_964651185.1 uncultured Polyangiales bacterium | reverse complement strand
AGCGCGCGATGGGTCCGTCGTAGGCTGTCGGTGATGGCGGCGAGATCGAGCGGCCGCAACACGCGCAGATCGAGCACCTCCGCTTCGATGCCCTCCGCTGCCAGGGCCTCTGCGGCCGCGAAGGTCTTGGCCAGTGAACCGCCGTAGGTGATCAAGGAGAGGTCCCGTCCGGCGCGGCGCACGCTGGCGTGCCACACATCCCCCACCGGCGCGTCTTCGTCGAGCTCGCCTTCGCTCGGGTACAGGAACTGATGCTCGAAGATGATCACCGGGTCCGGATCTTCCAGCGCCGCGAGCACCATATCGCGCGCGTCCTGATGGACGGCGGGCGCCAGCACCTTCAAGCCCGGTACGTGCGCGTACCAGTTCTCGAGGCTGTGCGAGTGCTGCGCCGCGAGCTGCCGTCCGCCGCCTGTCGCCATGCGGATGACCAACGGGACGCTGAACTGCGCGCCCGACATGTGCCGTAAGGTCGCCGCGGTGTTCACGATCTGATCGAGCGCGAGCATGCTGAAGTTGACAGTCATGACCTCCACGATCGGACGCATGCCGCCGAGCGCCGCGCCGATGCCGGCGCCCACGAACGCAGACTCCGACAAAGGTGTGTCTCGGATGCGCTCTTCCCCGAACTCTTCGAGCAGACCGAGGCTGACGGCGTACGCGCCGCCGTAGCGCCCCACGTCTTCGCCCAACAAAAACACACGCGCATCGTCGTGCATGGCGCGGCGAATGCCCGCTCTGACGGCTTCGCGGAACGTCGTTCGGCGCGCGGTCATGGCGCCCTCGCGTAGACGTCTCGCTCGAGATCTTCGGGCGCCTCGAGGGGACCGGCCTCGGCTTCCGCCACGGCGCGCGAGAGCTCCTCTTCGATCTCGCGTTCGAACGCCTCGCGCTGTCGCGGCTCGAGATACCCGAGCGCTCCCAGGCGCGCGGCGAACGCCTCGATCGGATCGCGCTTCTTCCAGGTCTCGATCTCTTCTTTCGCGCGGTAGCGATCGGGGTCGTACATGGAGTGCGCCCGATAACGGTAGGTCAAGAGCTCGAGCATCCGCGGCGTGCCTTCGTCGCGCACCAGCTCCGCCGCGTAGTGCACGGCGCGCTCGACCGCGACCACGTCCATCCCGTCCACGCGCTCGGCCGGCACCCCGTATGCGATCGCTCGCCCGGCGAGGTGCGGCTGCGCCGCGTGACGATCTAGCGCCGTGCCCATGGCGTAGCCGTTGTTCTCGCACAGGAACAAGACGGGCAGACGCCAGAGCGCCGCGAGGTTGAGCGACTCCGCGAATTCGCCCTCCTCGGCCGCGCCGTCGCCGAAGAAGCAGGCCGTCACGGCCGCGCGCTTCTGCAGCTTTTCCGCGAGGGCGAGGCCCACTGCCAGCGGCAGACCAGCCCCCACGATCCCGTGCCCGCCAAAGAAGCGGTGCCGCGCGTCGAACAAGTGCATGGAGCCGCCGCGCCCGCGGCAACAACCGCTCTGTTTGCCGAACATCTCGGCCATCAGCGCGCCGGCCGACACGCCGCGCAACAGCGCCTGCCCGTGCTCGCGGTACCCGGCCACCACGTTGTCTTCTTCGGCGAGCGCGCTCATCGCGCCCACGGCGACCGCCTCTTCTCCGATATAGAGGTGCAGAAAGCCGCGGATCTTTCCGGCCGAGTAGAGCTCCGCCGCGCGCTCTTCGAAGCGCCGGATGAGCAACATCTTACGCAGACGCGCGCGCGCTGCTTCGGGGGAGAGCTCGAGGGTCATGCGCCGGCCTCCAGCGTCGAGGTGTCGCCTTCGGGCAGGCCGAGCTCGCGCGCCTTGAGCAGCCGCCGCATGATCTTACCGCTGCGCGTGCGCGGCAACACGTCGAGGAAGTCGAGCTCCTTGGGAGCCGCCACCGCGCCGAGCCGGGCGCGCGCGTGGCCGAGCAGCTCGTTGCGCAACGCCTCGCTCGCGCGGAATCCGCTCTTGAGCGAGACGAAGGCTTTCACGAGCTCGCCGACGACGGGATCGGGCTTGCCGATCACGCCCGCCTCGGCCACGGCCGGATGCTCGAGCAGTGCGCTCTCGACCTCGAAGGGACCGATCAGGTGGCCCGCGCTCTTGATGACGTCATCGGCGCGTCCGACGAACCAGAAGTAACCTTCCTCGTCGCACCTCGCCAGATCGCCTGAAAGGTAATAATCGCCGACGAAGCAGCGCTGGTAGCGCTCCGGCGCGTTGAGATAAGCGCGAAACATGGATGGCCACGGGGCACGGATGGCGAGCTCGCCCTGCTCGCCCGGCTTCAAGAGCGCGAGCGTGTCTGCACCTGGCGCGCGCGCCGCGACCCGGCGTACGATCGCGGCTTCGATGCCGGGCAAGGGCTTGCCCATCGAGCCCGGCTTGATGTCCATCGACGCGTAGTTCGCGATCATGATCCCGCCGGTCTCGGTCTGCCACCAGTTGTCGTGCAGCGGACGCCCGAACACGCTCTGACTCCAGACCACGGCTTCGGGATTGAGCGGCTCGCCCACGCTCGCCAGAAAGCGCAGCCGCGAGAGATCGCGCGCCTTGGCGAGCTCGTCGCCGGCTTTCATGAGCATGCGCACTGCGGTCGGCGCGGTGTACCAGACTGTCACGCGCTCGCGTTCGAGGATGTCGTACCAGCGCTCCGCGTCGAAGTCTGCCTCGTCGACGACCATGGTGACGCCGTTCGTCAGCGGCGCCACGATGCCGTACGAAGTGCCCGTCACCCAGCCCGGGTCGGCCGTACACCAGAAGATGTCTTCGTCGTGCAGATCGAGCGCGTAGCGCCCGGTGATGTGGTGCATCACCACCGCCTCGTGCACGTGCAAGGCGCCCTTGGGCGTGCCCGTCGTGCCGCTCGTGAAGTGGAGGAAGGCCGGGTCATCGGGCTGCGTCGCCGGGATCTCGTGCTCGTCTGGCATCTCGCGCAGCAGCGCAGCGAGGCCGCTCACGCCCTCGGCGTTCGCGGCCTCGCCATCGACGATCAACACGTGCTCGAGGTTCGGAAGCTGAGGCCTGAGCGCTCTGACCTTCCGTTCATAGAGCTTCGCGGTGGTGATCAGCACGCGCGCACGTCCCAACCCGAGCCGCGTCGCGATAGGCTCCGGGCCGAAGGCGCTGAACAGCGGGCAGAACACGCACTTGGCCCGCAGCGCGCCGATCGCGCTCACGTAGAGCTCGGGGACGCGGCCGAGCAGCGCGAACACTCCGTCACCTTCGCGCACCCCGAGCCGCTGCATGGCGTGCGCGAAGCGGGCGCTCTGCTGCTCGAGCTCTCGATACGTCAGCTCGCGCTTCGCCGCCTTGCCGAGCCAGCGGATCGCCACGCGCTCCGCGCGCGGTCCGCGCGCGTGCCGCGTGACGGCTTCATAGGCGATGTTCAACCCTTTGCCGTCCGGCAACCCGGCGAGCAGCGTACGGGCATCTTCCCAGCGGAAGCGCGCGTGCGTCTCACTCCAACTTTCCAGGTTGGGCTGCAGCCCCCGCGACGCCGTCTTTTTGATCGTGGCAAACGCCATCGCTCTCTCCTATCGGGCGATCTGGACGCACAGCTTCGTCGGGCACGCTTGAAGCCGCGGCCGCTTGCACACTCAAACGCGGCGTTCGCTCATCGCACCGGTACGCGCCTTGCGGAGTCGCCAGCCCACAGGCCCGCTCAACGCCCAACCCGCCGCCAAGGCCACGACCGAGTACATGGCGAGCCCGTAGACACACGGCGGCGCTCCGAGGATCGTCCCCGGTTCGCCGAGCGGCGTGCATGCAGCGGCCTCCGGCTGCGCGTAGTCGCGATAAGTAAGAACGCCAGAGAACACGATGCCGACCAGCGCGACCGCGAAGACGCACAGCAGCGCTCGCCGCGCGAGCGCGAGGCGTTCATCGAGGCCTCTTCCGCGATCCGACACCTCGGAGGGGTCGCGGTCGAGCTCTTGGGTCGAGTTCGCGATGGTCATGACTCGTCCCTTTGCATGTCGTGTACCGTCGCGACGGCCGCGTTTGCCGCGCCGATTTCGCGACTTATCGCGACATCCGTGCGCATGCGCTGCGTCGCCACGCAAAACGTGCGCCTCTTCGTCTGGCGGCCTTGCTTGACAAACGCCTCCGCCGGACGTCCGCAGTGCGCGTACTAGCGAAAAGCCACAGACTGCTCAAGGCTCATTTTCGACAGTCTGTTTTGCAGAGTGTTCTGATTCCGCGCAGTTGGCGGATGCACGTCGGCTCCAAGCGCTACAGGCATGCACCGTCGAGCGGCGCCACGAGCCGTGGGCGGCGCACACCAGCGGCGGCGAACGCCGCGGATGCCGTGCCGACGAGTTCGGTGCGCACGTAGTATCGTGGGCCATCGAGCATGACCTCGACAGTCTTAAGCTGCTCGAGATCGCGTATTAGGTCAGGCTACGCGACATCCACGCCTCGCTGGTCGAGGCGGCGCTGCAGGTGGACTTCAAGGCGGAACGCAAAAAAGCAGCCCACGATGTGAGCGATTGTCGTGTCGTCGCGGTGGTGGAACATGGGCCGTACTTCGAGCGTGCTCTTGGTCTGGCGGAAGGCGCGCTCGACGCGCCAGAGACTCTTGTACGCACGAGCGACATCAGCGGGTCGAATGCGGTGTTCGTGCGCAGTACGAACTGCCGTCTAGCCGCGCGTCACGCGCGACGGCATCACGGTGGATGGAAACAGGGCCCTTCTGCACGCGCACGAAGCGCTTGAAGCCGACGTTGCCGTCGATGGACTTGGCGCCATGCGCAAGCGCCTGCTCCAGTTTCGTGAGCATCGCCTCGCGCGCGGCCGCGTCCTTCTTCGCCTCGAGCGCTGTCGCAAGCCCGAACGTGCCCCGTCTCCGCAGCCAAACCAACGGCGCCATGTGAACCGTGCTTTTCTGAACGCTCAAAGTACCCAACCGCCATTTCCTCACCGGTATGTAGTCAATTCGAAGTAATGTGCAGGCTCACTTCTTAGTGGGGGTTGAGTTCATGAAGCAACGGATTGAAAGCGAGTGTGACAGTCAGGTTGATAGTTCGCGCCGAAGCATCGCGCTTGGATTGCTGGGGGCCTTGGGAGGCTCGGCGTTTCTAAAGGGATGTGCAGAAGACAGCTCGGGACCAGGTAAGGCATTGCCGGACGACATCGAATCGATCGGGCAAAGTTTGACGGGAAGCACCAGCGGAGGAACGGGTAGTCTACGGTGGTTCGACAAGGCGATCGGAACCGTGTCTGACCCTGGGCTATCCGACACCGCAGGGAGCATGGCCAATGAAATCGCCGTCCTGCTCGGTTACTACACACCGAATGATGGCGGAGGCGGCCTCTTCTACTGGGATGCCACGTCCACAGCTACTGCGGATAACGGGATTATCTTTGGGTCATCTCCGACGGGCAGGTGGCTACGGATTCTGCCAAACTCACTTTATCGCAACGTCAAATGGTACGGGGCCTACGGAGATAACAGCCATGATGACACGCTTACGATACAGGCCACTCTAAGTTCGCTTGCTGGCTACACGTTCGGTTCCGAAGTCTTTTTTCCCCCGGGTACGTACAAGATAACTAGCACGATTCGCGTGTGTGCTGGCGGGCCCTCGCCATATGCAAACACAGCACTCAAAGGTCAGTGTGACGCCAAGACGTTCGGAGCCACCATCCTGAAGTGGTACGGACCGACAAGCGATCCTAACGGCTTTAGCACGTCGGCAACGTCCAACGAAGCTGCGTACGACGGATCGGTCATGCTACAGTTCGCAAGCATGAACTCCACGCTTGAGTATCTGCAATTCGCGGTAGCACCAGGATACAAGTGTGGGTGTTTGGTGAACATGGGATACGACCCCGGGCAGACGGCCAGTACCGTGTTCGATGTTACCCAAATGACCATAAAAGACTGCAATTTTGCCGGTGGCAGGGATATTGGCACCGGCACTGCCGACTTCGGTCTCGTATGGGACGCTTGGAAACAAGCAGCCAACAACGACGACACGAGAGTGACCAGGTGCTCGTTCGGCGGGCTGGCAAACTCGGCTGTTTGGATGCGGTACGGAACGCAACCATACGGAATCGTTTTCGATCAGTGTTTCTTCCTGAACATGAGCATGATTTCGGATGCAGAACCAAACATCCCTTATGGCATAGCGTTTCGCATAGATTCGGGCTCCACATCAATCACAGTGGACACGTGCAACTTCGAACGCGTAGCTCTCCATTTTCTATGCAATCAAGTACCTGGGTGTCTAAAAATCACGAACTGTGTTTCTGAAGTTTTCAAAAAAATACTATGGGCAAAGCGCTTAGGCGGCAACGACATCAATACCGTCATCATCGAAGGCGGACGATACTCTCTTGACCACTACGATGCTGAGAGCTTCGGTACCGATGCTACGTTTTCGGCAAGTGATTGCAACTTCATAGATGTACAGGGTGATTTTCCGCTAGTAATTACGGGAGCCAATTTTCAGACTGGCACATATGCTGAGCGCCCCAATGCGCAGATTGCCGTCCGTAGCAATGACATTATCAGCTCGGGGAGTCGATATCCCAATCTACGCCCGTTCGCGCGCGGAACACCCTTTAGCGAGGCTTGCCGCGGGCGCACGTTCAGTACGGGCGACGTCGGGCAGGTCGGGCAGGGATCGGGCAGCGGGTATGCTGCGACCATGCCTACTTTACGCGGCGCTGAGAATGGCCCTGGAACCGTCGCAATTAGCGACTCGGCGACATCTGCATCGGTGAACGTGTCCTCATATCCTCTGTGGAAAAATGAGCCAACCACCGATTTATAC
>CAZYWR010001249.1:0-1623 GCA_964651185.1 uncultured Polyangiales bacterium | reverse complement strand
GGCGGCTCGCGCGCGTCGTTCGGCCCAGCCTCGAGCACGTACCAGCGTTCGTTGCCGCTCGGCGCGTTGAACCAGGAGGCACGCACACCAGGTACGTCCGCGACGCGTGCATCGACCGGCGCGTCACCGTCGCAACCTTGCGAGGGGAGAGGGCCCTGCACGGGCGGTCCGCCCGTGCTCGCAGGCGGGTGATGACACGCGGCGCACAACGCGAGCAGTCCAGACCAACTGCGCAACACCCCCTCACTGTACCTGAACGGCCACCGCTGAGCCCGTGCGGGTCCTCTCCGGCGGACCTCGACCATCCAGCAGGACATCGCTGCCGTACAGATCGAGATGAACAGAAACGCGCGGAAGACGATGGCCGGCCGACGCGCGCTGCGGGCTACCGCTGCCGTACAGATCGAGATGAACAGAAACGCGCGGAAGACGATGGCCGGCCGACGCGCGTTGCGGGTCAGGCTTGCGGGGTGGCGCGGGCGCGTTCGCGCAAGCGCTCCAGCACCTCGATGACGAGCGCATCGACCTCGCGTTCGCGCAGGCGCTCGAGCAGGGTAGGCTCGATCGGGGTCAGGCGTTCGAGGCCGCGCGCCGCGGCCAGCCGCGTGACGGGCAGATAGAAACCATCGGCGTTTTCGATCACGCGCGAGAGCGGCTCGGCGGCGTGCGTTCCCGCGCTCGCGACCAGCGCCGAGATGGCGGCGATGCTGACCTCGGCGTCGAGATCGCGCAGCGCCTGCTCGAGCGGGGCGAGCTCGCTGCGCGAAAGAGCGCGCCCTTCCGCACGCGCGCTGAACAAGGTGCCGAGTCCGTGCGCGGCGGCCGCGCGGCTCAACGAATGGTAGTATCCGTCGACGTTTTTCAGCGCCGCGAGCAGCGCTTCGTGCGCCGTGGGCCCGCCGATCAACGCGAGCGTGCGGGCCGCCTCCACGGCCACTTCGACGCTGCGATCGCGCAGGGTCGCGACCAGCGCGTCGACGGCATCCGGGTCGTCGTGCGCCGCGAGCGCCTGGACCGCTTTGGCTCGCGTGCGGTAGTCGCGCGACGAGAGCAGCAGCAGGAGCTGGGATAGCGAGCTCGAGACCGGGCGCGGTACCGACGCCCTGGCTCGCGGCCGGGGTCCTTCGAGCAGCTCTGCGAGCTCCGGGATGCGCGCGGTCAGGCGCTCGAGCCCGCGTTGGGTGAGGCGCTGCAGCGGCTGTGGCCACGGGAGAGTGCGCAGCAGATCGAGCACCGCACGGAGACGGCCGAGCTTGGGCGCGAGCGAGAGCTTGACGCGATCTTCGAGAGACATGGGGCCGATGTAGCAAGCTGGGGTTTCATGTCGATGAACGCGGAGGGACAGATGACTCACCGACGAATTGCGCAAACGCGCGGGATCCTCCCGCGAGCTTGTCCTCGAAGCGCGTCGCGTGAGGAACATACAGGAAGTTGGGATGAGAAGACCAGACCTCACGCAAGCGCTGGTCGATCTGCACGGCCGTCGTGAGGTCTTCGACGCGCACCGCGTTGCCCTCGCGAATGGAGAGCCCGCCTGCGGCGGCGGTCTCGAGGAAGAGCACCGCGTCGTAGCGCGAGAGCTCGTCCTGCCAGCAGGTCGCCATGGCCGTGAAGAACGCCTGG
>CAZYWR010001248.1:0-1798 GCA_964651185.1 uncultured Polyangiales bacterium | reverse complement strand
ATCGAGAACCAGACTGCACGTGCTCGGCGCGCGTCCTTTTGGGAAGCTCGGCACGATCAAGGGAGGGTATGTCCAGCATCATTGGACTCGTCGTCGTGTTCGCCGCGGTGCTCGGCGGTTTCGCCATGGCGAGCGGTCCGTTCGCGGTCCTCTGGCAGCCCAACGAGCTGGTCGTCATCGGTGGTTCGGCCATCGGCGCGCTGATCATCTCGGCGCCGGGCAAGGTGCTCGGACGGGTGAAACACGCCTTCGGCATGGGCTTCAAGATCAGCGTCCCCAAGAAGGACGACTACCTCGACCTGCTCAAGCTGCTTTACCAGATCTTCACGGTCGTGCGGCGCGAAGGCGTGCTCGCGCTCGAGTCGCACATCAGCCAGCCCGAGCAAAGCAGCATCCTCAAGAACTATCCGAGCGTCACCAGCCGGCACCATCCGATGATCTTCCTGGTCGACGCGCTCAAGCAGCTGGTGGACGGCTGCACGCCGGACGAGCTGTCGATGCTGCTCGACGCGGACATGGAGACCTTGCACGAAGAGGAGCACCAGCCGATCAACCTCATCCGCAGCACCGGCGACGCGCTGCCCGGCCTCGGCATCGTGGCCGCCGTGCTCGGCATCATCATCACCATGGGCCATCTCGACGCCGGCCCCGAGGTGATAGGCCACCACGTCGGCGCGGCGCTGGTCGGCACATTCCTCGGCATCCTGATGTGCTACGGCGTGCTCGGCCCGATCTCGACCAGCGTCGAGCAGCAGGTCTTGGCGAACACCAAGTACATGCAGTGCATCAAAGACGGCGTGCTCGCGGCGGCGCGCGGCGCGGCGCCGGGCCTGGCGGTCGAGTTCTCGCGGCGCGCGATCTTCTCCGACGAACGGCCGAGCTCGGCCGACCTCGACGCGGCGATCAAGTCGCTCAAGGGAGGCTGACGTGAGTGATCCCGGCGTCAAAGTCGTCTTCATCAAGAAGAAGGCCAAAGGGCACGGCCACCACGGCGGCGCCTGGAAGGTCGCCTACGCCGATTTCGTGACGGCGATGATGGCGCTGTTCATCGTGCTCTGGCTCCTCACGCAATCGGACCAGCACTCGAAGGAGAAGATCGCCGAGTACTTCCGCACCGGCACCATGCCGGGCGGCTCGCTCGTGATCGGCAAACCCGGCGGCAGCCGCCCGCCCAAGGCCATCAATCTGTTCCCCGAGACCGGCGTGGGCGCGATCGAAAACGCCGAGCTGCAGGAGCTCGCCAAGGGCATCGAAAAGACGCTCGGCAAGGCCGCGCACGGGAGCCCCGAGTTCGGCGCATTGGCCAAGCACGTGAAGGTGCGCGTCGTGAGCGAAGGTGCGCTGATCGAGCTCGTCGAAGGCGGAGACAACTTCCTGTTCAACGTCGCTTCGTCAGATCTGAAGCCCGGCGCGATCAAGATCCTCGAGGAGCTGGCGCCCATGCTCGCCACCGTGCGCAACAAGATCGAGATCCATGGCCACACGGATTCTCGGCCCTTCGGCAATGGCTCGAAGAAGACCAACTGGGAGCTGTCGTTCGAGCGCGCCGACCAGGCGCGCCGCGTGCTGGAGAGCAAGGGCCTCGAGAAGGGGAAGATCCAGAGCGTGCTGGCGCACGCCGACACCGCGCTCTACAAGCCCGACGACCCTTACGCGCCCGAAAACCGGCGGCTCTCGCTTTTGGTGATCCGCAGCAGCGCGCAGCGTTCCCGCGCCGGCCTCGGGCCCGAGCGCAGCCCGAGCGACGCGACGCTCCGCGCCAAGCAGCCGAGTTCGGGCGAACGCGAGAAGAGCAAGA
>CAZYWR010001247.1:0-5826 GCA_964651185.1 uncultured Polyangiales bacterium | reverse complement strand
CTTGGGGCGGCCGCTCGAGCGCGCGCGCGAAGGTCTCCTGCACGAGCTCGTCCGCGTCCGCGGCGACGCCTGTCATGCGGTAACAGAGCGCCCAGATACGCGCGCGGTGGCGCTCGAGCGCGGCCAGCTCGGCCTGCTTCTCGCGCATGTCGCTCACGCGCCGCTGTACCACGCGGCGAGCGCGAGCGCGGCCCACCCGACCAACAGCGAAAGTCCCCCGAACGGCGTCACCGCCCCGAGCCAGCGCGCGCCCGTCAACGTCATGGCGTAGAGGCTGCCCGAGAACAGGGCGATGCCGATGCAGAACGCGACACACGCGCTCCGTCCTGCGCGGCTGTCGCCGAATAGGCCAGCGCTCAGGCCGAGCGCGAGCGCGTGTGTCAGATGGTAGAGTGCGGCGGTTTTCCACCAATCGAGCCGCTGTGCCGCGTCGGGCGCGCTGCCGAGCTTGCGTGCGAGGCCGTGCGCGCCGAACGCGCCGAGCGCAACGGCCGCGAAGCCGAGCAGCGCCGCCACTGTAAAGAAAGACCGGTGCATGCAGCGAACCATGCGTGCCGCCCGCGATTCGAGCAAAGGGCGATGTGTGTAGGAGTGCGGCGCCAGCGCGCGGCGCCTCCGTTCACCAGCTGTTCCCTAGCCCCCGTGGCGCGACTGCGGTACGCTTTGCACCGCGAATGCACCGCGAAAGGGGCCGACTCCGCGGGTCAATCCGATCCGCGTCGAAGCCGGCGAGCGGGTCGGCGTTATGGAGCTCGATTTCGGAGTTAACCAGGGTTTTGTCGAAGAGCAGTACCTGCGCTACTGCGGAAACCCGGCGGCCGTCGACCCGAGCTGGCGGCGCTTCTTCGAGCGGCTCGAGCAAGATCGTGCAGGCGCTCCGCACGAGCGGCACGATGAAAACGGCGCAGAGACGCCCCCCGCAAGCTACGCGGCGCAGGTCAAGGCCTCGGAGCCCCCGCCCGCCAATGGAGCGCACGCGAGCAACGGCCTCGGCAATGGTCTCGGCAACGGCCAAGCCCAGCCCGCGCTCTTGCCCGCAGCAGGCGTGCTGCCGGCGACCGCGGAGTTCGTGCCGCAAGCGAACGGCCTCGCGCCGGCGGCCGCGCCGAGCGCGGACGCCCTGCTCGTCAGCGAGCTCCAGGGGCGCGTGTCCGCGCTCGTCAACGCCTACCGCGTGCGCGGCCACATCTACGCCAATCTCGACCCGCTGAGCCGCAATCCACCGGTGCCCACCGAGCTGAGCTTGGCCGCGTTCGGCCTGGACCAGATCGATCCGGGCACCCTGTTTTTCACGGGTGACATGGCGGGTCCCACGACGCTCCCGCTGCGCGACATCGTCGCGCGCCTCAAGGAGACGTACTGCCGCACGATCGGCGTCGAATACACCTTCATGGAGAACCCGGAGGAGCGCTTCTGGCTCCAGCGGCGCATGGAGAGCACGCTCAACCGCACTGAGCTCAGCCACGACGAGCAACTCGTGTTGCTGACCAAGCTCATCGACGCGGAGCTGTTCGAACAGTTCCTGCACACGAAGTACGTGGGCGCGAAGCGCTTCTCGCTCGAAGGCGCCGAGAGCGTGATCCCGCTGCTCGAGCTGCTGATCCAGAGCTCCGCGCGCCATAGCGTCGAGGAGATCGTGATCGGCATGGCGCACCGCGGCCGCCTGAACGTGCTGGCGAACGTGATGGAGAAGAGCATGCGCGAGCTGTTCTTCGCCTTCAACGACGACCGGCCGGAGATGCACCTCGGGCGCGGCGACGTGAAGTACCACATGGGCTTCTCGAGCGACCGCTACGTCGAAGGCCGCAAGGTGCATCTGACTTTGTGCTTCAACCCCAGCCACCTCGAGTGGGTCAATCCAGTGGTCGAAGGGCGCGCGCGCGCCAAGTCCGACCGGCGTGCCGATGCGAACCGCGCGACGGTGCTGCCGCTCGTGATCCACGGCGACGCGGCGTTCGCCGGACAGGGCGTCGTGGCCGAGACGCTGAACTTCAGCCGCCTCCAGGGCTACACGACCGGCGGCACCGTCCACCTGGTGATCAACAACCAGATCGGCTTCACCACGGCGCCTGAAGACGCGCGCTCGAGTCCGTACTGCACGGACATCACGCGCATGCTGCGCTGCCCGGTGTTCCACGTGAACGGCGAGGATCCGGAGGCGGTCGCGCAGGTGGTGCGGCTGGCCTGCGACTTCCGCCAGCAGTTCGCGCAGGACGTCGTGATCGACATGTACTGCTACCGCCGCTACGGCCACAACGAAGCGGACGAGCCGCGCTACACGCAGCCAGTCATGTACGCGCTGATCGACAAGCAGCCGAGCGTGCGCGAGATGTACGTGCGCCGCTTGCAAGAGCGCGGCTCGATCGACGCGCAGCAAGCGCAGGAGATCGCCAAGCGCCGCCACGATCAGATGGAGGCCGAGCTGCTCGAGGCGCGTCGCGGCAGCTACGTGCCGCCGGACTACGCGATGGGCGGCGTGTGGCGCGGCTACAAAGGCGGCCCCGACGCCGAATGCCCGGAGGTGCAGACCGCCGTCCCGCTCGAGCGGCTCAAGTCGCTGGCTGAAAAGATCACCACGGTGCCGGACGACTTCGAGCTCAACCCGAAGGCCAAGCGATTCTTGAAAGACCGGCTCGAGCGCGCGCGGGGGGAAAGGCCGCTCGACTGGGGCACGGCCGAGACGCTCGCCTACGGCAGCCTGCTCGAGGAGGGCACGCGCATGCGCTTGAGCGGGCAGGACGCGCGTCGCGGCACCTTCAGCCACCGGCACGCTGTGCTGTTCGATGCGCGCAACGGCCGTCGCTACATGCCGCTCATGCACGTCACGCCCGAGCTCGCCAAGATTGAAGTCTGGGACAGTCCGCTGTCCGAGGCCGGCGTGGTCGGCTTCGAGTACGGCTACAGCCTCGACAGCCCGGACGCGCTGGTGATCTGGGAGGCCCAGTTCGGCGACTTCGCCAACACGGCCCAAGTCATCATCGACCAGTTCATCAGCTCGTCCGAGGACAAGTGGCACCGGCTCAACGGCCTGGTGATGCTCCTGCCGCACGGCTTCGAAGGCCAGGGCCCCGAGCACTCGAGCGCGCGGCTCGAACGCTACTTGGCGCTCGCGGCGGAAGACAACATGCAGGTCGCCAACCTGACGACGCCGGCGCAGATCTTCCATGTCTTGCGCCGGCAGGTGCTGCGCCCGTATCGCAAGCCGCTCGTGATCATGTCGCCCAAGAGCCTGCTGCGGCACCCCGACGCGTCGAGCACGCTCGAGGAGCTCGCGAACGGGAGGTTCCAGCGCATCATCCCGGACACCAGCATCGACCCGAGGGCGGCACGCCGCGTCATCCTGTGCAGCGGCAAGATCTATTACGACCTGCTGGCGGCGCGCACCGTGATGAAGAAGAGCGACGTCGCGCTGATCCGCGTAGAGCAGCTCTACCCGCTCCAGCCGCAGCACGTAAACGAAGTCCTGAAGCCCTACCGGGAGGGCACGGACCTCGTCTGGGTGCAGGAAGAGCCGTGGAACAGCGGCGCGTGGTTCTTCATCAACGCGCGCTTGCCGGCCATGCTCAACGGCCGCTTCCCGCTGCGCTGCGTGTCGCGCGCCGAAAGCGCGAGCCCCGCGACAGGCTCGCACGCGGCGCACAAACTCGAGCAGGAGCGCCTCATCGAAGAGGCGCTCCGCTAACCCGCGGAGGCTCAGGGACCGGAGCGGTCGCTCGCGCCGCGGCTCAGTTTCCGCCCGCCTTGACCTCGATCTTGCGCGCCTTCTGCTCCGGCTTCTTGGGCAGGCGCAGGGTCAAGGTGCCGTCGACGAGCTGGGCATCGATCTGGCTCGAATCGACGCCGGTCGGAATCTGGAACTGGCGCACGAACGTGCCGTACGAGCGCTCGATGCGGTGATAGCGGCGGCCCTGCTGCTCGGCTTCGAGCTTGCGCTCGCCCTTGAGCGTGAGGACGTTGCCGTCGACTTGGATGTCGATGTCCTCGCGCTTCACGCCGGGTAGCTCGGCACGCAAGACGAGGCTGTTCTCGTCCTCGTACACGTCGACAGGCGGCGCAAAATCCGCCGGGCGATTGCGCGCCCCGAAGAAGTTCTTCTCGAGCTCGCGCTGGATACGGTTCAAGTCGGCAAACGGATCCCAAACGCTCAACATGGTCATTCCTCCTGGCTTCGTGCAATAGAACGCGTGGCCGCGCGGATGGCGCCGCACGGGACGATTCGGACCGAGGTGCCGTCTATCGGGCGAGCCGGGCTCGCAGCGGCAAATCCCTTGGGTTCCTGCTTCGGGCGGGCCCCTCGTCCGCCTCGCCACGAACCTAAGCATGCGGCTTTTGCCGTCAACCCCCTGGCCCCGTTTCCACTGCTAGGATGGGGGACATGAGGTCCCATTCGCTCGTCCTTGGGGTACCCGCGTTCTCCCTGTTCGCGGGCTGCACTTTCGGCAGTGACCACGACTACCAGGTCGCCGTGAGCTGGCTTATCAACGGCACCGCGCCGAACCAAGCCATGTGCCAAGAGCAGCGCGTCGCGCACGCGCGCTTCGATGTGTGGCACGGGGACAACGCCAAACCGAGATCGCTCGAAGCAGACTGCGCCGCCAGCATCACCGTGCGCCAGGACAACGACGACGTCGATTACGGCGGCTTCTACACGCCGCGCCTGTTCGCCTGGGAGGTCTCGTACGACTACACGCTGACCTTGGTCGACGCAAGCGACGGCGCCGTATCGATGCCCGACCACGGCTCGTTCGAGCTCGGGTTCAACGAAGCAGACGTCTATCAGCTCAGCTATCTCGACTTCGTGCAGCCCATGGGCAGCGCGGCCGCGCTTTATGGAGAGTGGAGCATCGGCAGCGGCGACCTCGCCACGAGCTGCACGGCGCAGCGCATCCAAACCGTGCAGATCCAGGTCACGAGCGCGCTCGACACCAACTATCAGCAGAAAGTCGTGATAGGCCAAGCCCCATGCAGCGACGGTCAGTTCCGCTCGCCGGGGAAGATCCTGGCGACCGGCTTCTACAACTTCCGGTATGTCGGCATCAGCGACGGCGGCGCGGAGGTCGACCCCGGCGACTCGATCCAGCTGTTCGTGGATGGCACGAGCGACGTGACTCTACGGCGCGAGATCTTCCTCGACGGAAAGTGAGCTGACGTGTTTCGCCTGCCGCCTCTGACTCCCTTCGTACGCGCGCTGCTGCTGACGCTCGCGAGCATCTTCGTGCTCTCCGCGGTGGCGCAGAACTTCGCTGGCATCCCGGTCGTGCGCTTGTTGGCGCTCAACCCCGTCGTGCTTTCGCTGGCCACGCTATGGCAGGTGTTCACGAACGTGCTGGTGCAGTCGCCGACCGCGGTGTTCCCGCTGATCATCAACCTGCTGTTCATCTGGCTCATCCTGCCGCCGTTCGAAGAGCGCTACGGCGCCACGCGCGTGGTTCAGCTGGCGCTGCTCGCGACCGTGTGCTCCTCGCTCGCGGCCATTTTGGCTGGACAGCTCATGCCGCAGTATTCGGCGCGCCTGGAGGGGCCGGGGCCTATCACCTTGGCGGCGGTCTCGGCGTATGCGGTCCTGCTGCCGCCGCACGCGGAGGTCAGCTTCTTCGGCGTGCTCCCGTTGCAGTCGCGGCATCTGCTGTGGGTCGTCGTGGGGCTCAGCCTGCTCGGCTTCCTGACCTCGTCGAACGCGAGCTCGCTGGCCTCGGATCTCGGCGCCATCGGGGCGGGCATCGCCTTCGTGCGCTGGTGGATGCAGCGCCCGCCGCGCCGCCGCACCTTCCAGCGCAAGGCGAGCAAGTTGCGCGTGGTCGGGCGCGAGGAGCCGCCGCGCGGCGG
>CAZYWR010001246.1:0-5897 GCA_964651185.1 uncultured Polyangiales bacterium | reverse complement strand
CCGACCCGCGCCCGAGCGCGCCGCTGCGCATCGTCGGGTTATGTCTGATCGGGGCACTGTCGCTCTCGACCGTGCAGCCCGTGCACGCGGACGACTCTGTCCCAACTTGCGCGGCCGGCGCGGAACCGAGCGATCAGGAGGTGGGGGAACGGCTCAGCTGGATCGAGCGCCGGCTGCGGGCAGGCGCGCCCTACGCCATGGCATGGTGGGGAGGTTGGCTAGGCTTCGCGACCGGCGAAGCCGTGTACAGCTGGCTCCGCTTTGCGGACACACGCGACCGACTCGATCGCGACGTCTGGCTCGTCAGCGGTGTGGGCTCGATCTTGTGGGTCGGACAGCTGCTGTTGTTTCCTATGCGCGCCGCCTATGCGCCGCTGCGCATGCGGCGGTTGCCACGCGGCACGCCGGCCGAGCGCCGCGCGTCGCTCGCCAAGGCGGAGGAGCTGCTCGCGTCAGCCGCCAAAGCCGAGCGCGAATCGTTGCACTGGAGCGAACATGTCCTCGACATGGCCTGGGCCGTCGGCAGTAGCGCCTATATACTCGGGCGCAATTGGCGACACGAGCCGCATGCGCGCGTGCTGAAGGTCACGGGGGTGGAATTCATACTCACCGTGCTGCTGAGCGAAGCTCCCATCCTCAGTACGCCGCGCAAGGCGATGCGCGATCTGGGCCGTTACCACGAAGCCGGCTGCGGGGATGCGCGTACCGCATCACGGCGCGCCCCCCATGCCGTGCAAGCTCCTTCTTGGCAGCTTGGTCTCGCAGGCACCGGCTTGTCGCTGACGCTGCGCTTTTAGCCTACGGCCCGGTGATACTCCCCGGCCCAGAGGGACCGGGGTAATAGTCCCCACCCCACGCCTGACGTCAGGCTATTCGAGTTGCCCGCGCTGATGTTTGCGGATAATGGAACGTCTGCTCTGGGACAGCGCACATTGCGCATGGGGAGAAGAGACGAAGCGTTGCGATAGCTTCACTCGCAGCCGTGGAATCGGCCATCGCTCGCGGGGTGTTGTTCGCGGGAAACGTCTTCATTCGTCGGCCAAGAGGTGCTAGGAAGGGCCCGACGGTGTCAGACGTGCTTGGCCCACTTTGGCGCAGGCGCGCGCAAAGCGACGGAGTATCCGCGTGAAAGACCAGCTTTTCCAGAGCATTAGGCAACTGCTGAGCGACAAGCTCGATGTCGAGGAAGAGAGAGTCAGCCAGCAGTCCTCGTTGGTCGACGATTTGGGAGCGGATTCGCTGGATCTCGTGCAGCTCGCACTCGACGTTGAGGAGCGCTTTGGCGTCGAGTTTAGCGAGCGCGACATCCTGGCGCTGAAGACCGTTGGCGACGTCTTGTCTTACATCAGTGTTCGCCTCGACGCGCGCGGATCGCCGCAACCCGCATTGGCAGACCCTTGACGGCCGGATGATCCTCTTCAATAGCCAGAACACGGTTCGGTGCCCAGTGACCTCGCCGAGCATGGCGTGGGATCGATCAGGGCCATCGGCGATCTTCCATGACGCGGTCCTGGCCAGCGCCGCCGCGATCGCGATCGCACGCGCCAGCCGTTTCTGCTCCGGTGTAGTTTCGACTTTGTCATGAAGGAAAGCGCTGCGAACGGGCAAACTCCTGTGTCACCCGAGGTTCCCTCCTGCAGCGAAAGCGAGCCGTGAGCATGCCCGCGGCGAGACGCCCCGAAGATCGGGTAGTCGTGACGGGCATGGGCGTGTTGAGCCCGGTGGGCAACTCTGCCGCGTCAGCGTTCGATGCGCTGGTGCGCGGTCAGAGCGGCATCGCGGCGGTCGACCCGCCCTTGCCGGATGAGTTCGACGTACGGATCGCCGGGCAGGTGAGGGGCTACGATCCCACCACGTTGCTCGGAAAGAAGCACGCGCGGCGCCACGCGCGCTTCACGCACCTGGCGCTCGGCGCGGCGCGCGAAGCCATCGAACAGGCGGGCCTGGCCGATGCCGGATACGATCGCGATCGCATCGGCGTCGTGTTCGGAACGGGCATGGGGGGACTCGAGGTGGTGGTCGAGGAGGCGCACGTGCTGCGCGATCGCGGCCCGAACAAGATGTCTCCGTTCGGATTGCCGGCATCGATCCCCAACATCGCCGCAGCCATGATCGGCGAGGTGTTCGGCGCCACGGGACCGAACCACGCGATCGCCTCGGCCTGTGCGAGCGGCGCGCATGCGATCGGCGAGGCCGCTTCGAAGCTCCGGTTGGGCCAGGCGGACGCGATCATCGCAGGCGCCAGCGAGGCCGTGGCGATCCCGAGCGCGCTCGGTTCCTTCGGCCAGCTGCAAGCGCTGTCGCGCCGCAATGACGAGCCCACCCGAGCTTCGCGACCTTTCGACCGAGGACGCGACGGCTTCGTGCTCGCAGAGGGCGCGGCGGCGCTCGTGCTCGAGCGCTACGACCGCGCCCTCGCGCGCGGCGCGACGCTGCTCGGCGAGATCGCGGGTTACGGCAGCACCTGCGACAGCTATCACGTCACCAAGCCGCGCGAAGATGGCGCGGGCGCGCGCCGCGCCATCGAGTACGCGCTGCGCGATGCTCAACTCGCGCCCGAAGACGTCGACTACATCAACGCCCACGGGACTTCGACGCCTTCCAACGACCTCATGGAGACGTTGGCGATCAAAGGGGCGCTCGGTCCGCACGCGCGCCGTGTCTGGGTGAGCAGCACGAAGAGCATGTCGGGCCATATGTTGGGCGCCGCGGGCGCGTTCGAGGCGGTGGTCTCACTGCGCTCGCTGGCGACCGGGGTGGTCCCTCCGACCATCAACCTGGACGACCCAGATCCTTTGTGCGACCTGGAGATCGTGGCTTGGCAGCCGCGCGAGCGCCGGTTGCGCGCAATTCTCTCGAACAGTTTCGCCTTCGGCGGGCACAACGTTTGCCTAGCTTTTCGAGCCCTCTAAGCCTCCAACCGGATGTACTGACGACGTATGCGAAGCAAGACCCTGCTCATCACGGGAGCGACCGGATTCCTCGGCGGTGCGCTGCAAGCGCGCGCCGCCGACCTCGGGCCGGACGACTCCACGCGCTATCTGCTCATGGCCCGCGCGCAGAGCGCGACCGCCGCGCGCGAGCGCATTCACGCGCGGCTCACGCGTTTCCTCGGCGCCGAAGCGGCCGAACGCTGGATCGATCGCTGTACCATCATCGTCGCCGACCTGGAGCAGCCGGAGAGCTTCGAGCAGCCGATCCTCGATGAGGTCACGCACGTCGTGCACGCCGGCGCGAACACCTCGTTCATCGCCGGCGAGCGCGTGTTCAACGCGAACACGCACGGCACGCTGGCGCTCGCGCGCCGGCTGGCGCGCGCGCCCAAGCTCGAGCGCTTTTTGTACGTCGGGACCGCGATGATCTGCGGAGAGAATCCGCCGCGGGTCGTCCACGAAGATGCTTACCCTTCGGCGTCCGCCAATCACCTGGTCGACTACACCGCGTCCAAGGCGGCCGCCGAATCGGTCCTGCGCAGCGAGCTCGCGGACATGCCTTGGGTGGTCGCGCGCCCTTCGATCGTCGTGGGACACACCAAGCTCGGATGTATCCCCTCCGGTAGCATTTTTTGGGTCTTTCGCGCCCTCGATCGATTGGGATTGATCTCGGTCGATCCGACGCATACGGGCATCGACATCGTGCCGGTCGACTGGGTCGCGGAGGCGCTGTCTCACCTGCTGTTTGCGCCGCGCCTGCGCTATCGCACCTACCACTTGTCGGCGGGTCCGGGTGCACGCACGAACCTGGAGCAGCTCGGGCGTGCGTTCGCGCTCGCGCAGGGCAAGCAGTACGACCCTACCCGCTTCACGCACGTGCCGAGCACGGAGCTCAGCCGCCAACGTGCGCGCATCGCGGAGGTGTTCGGCAAGCTCGACGGCCGCCGCATGGAGCTTTCGCTCGCGCTCTATTTGCGCTTCTGCGAGCTCGACGTGACCTTCGACAACAGCCGCATCTTGGGCGAAGGTCTGCCCCTGCCCCTGCCGTTGCCGGAATACGCAGCTGTCTGTCTCGACCAACCCAACGACGTCGATATCATCCAGCAGGCCGCGGACGAGCTCTGAGCGGCCGCAGGTAGCAGCGCCATGCAGACTTCCGTTCGTTCCACCCGCGACGCGGCCCCCGCTGCGTCTTATCGAGGACCGACCTTTCGCCTCGTCGAGGAGGTGAGCTGGGAAGAGCTCGAGCGACGCGGAGGCTTCGCGACGCGCCCGCTACCGCTGCTCGTGAGAGGCGCGGTGAAGCGCTGGCCAGCCTGGGAGCGCTGGACGTTCGAGCGACTCGCGGAGCTGCGCAATCCAGACGGTTCCGAGGTGGTGACGAGCTTCCAAAATGGGCTCACCGAGCAGGGCGCGACGCGCAAGCCGTTGATCCAGCCGGTCGCGCCTTACTTGCGCGAGCTCGCGCGGCAGGCCGAGGACGCGGCGCGCACCGAGCAGGGGTTGCTGCCGGCGCGGCGCCATCGCCAGCTGCGCGCCGGCGAGTCGTTTCACCTCGACTGGTCGTACCTCAAGACCTTCGAAGCCGACCGCGTGTACCTCGCGCAGTGGTACATCCTCAACCAGTTCCCCGCGCTGCGGCGAGACTTCGACATTCGCGCGCTCTGGCCAGGGCTGCGCTGGACCTGGGAGTATACGTTCATCGGACCGGCTCAAACTGTGACCGGCCTCCACTTCGACTTTCCGAACAACTGGTTCTGTCAGGTCACGGGGGTGAAAGAGTTCCTGCTCTTTCCGCCGGATCAGACCCGCTTCATGTGCAAGTCACGCAAGTATGACTGGGGTGCGACGCTCAGTGACATCGACGTGACGCACCTCGACGAGCAGCCCGAGCGCGCCCGCATCTTTGCCCAGGCGCACGGCCTCTACGCGCGCATCGAGCCAGGCGACGCGCTGTTCGTGCCGCGCCGCACCTGGCATCTGGTGAGCTCGCTCGCGCCTTCCATCAGCCTCGCGGTGTTCGGTCTGACCCCGTGGGAGATCGTCGCCGGCGGAGGCCCGTCGCAGTTTCGCGCGCTGCTGCACTGGCTCGGCTTGTATCGCGCGGGGAATTGCACCTGCCACGAGATGCACGCCGCGCCCGCGCTCGAATGAGCGGATGTGCCTGCTCTGCAAGGCGAGCGGGCGCATCTCGAGGCGGTTCGGAGCGACCGCGGACTGGGTCAGACGACTCGCAGCCGCTGGAGCTCGGCCAGCTCTTCGCGCTCGAGGCCGAGCAGACCGCAGTAGACGTCTTCGTTGTGCTCGCCCAGGGTCGGCCCGACCCACTCGGTGCTGCCGGGCGTGCGCGAGAGCTTCGGGACATACGCGGGCAGCTTGAGCGGTGTACCGTCCGGCAAGGTGACTTGATCGAACATGGCGCGCGCCGCGTACTGCGGATCGCCCGCGATGTCTGCGATGCTGTAGATCGGCCCCGCGGGCACATCGGCGCGCATGAGCGCTTGCTCGACCTCCGCGAACGTTCGCGTCGACGTGAACGCTTCGATCGCCTCATCGATCTCGGCTTCGTGCTGCACGCGCCCCGGGTTGTGCGCGAGCCGGGGATCGCCCGCGAGCTCCGGGCGACCGATGGCCTGCATCAAGCGCTGGAAGATGCTGTCGCCGTTGCCGCCGATGATCACGTATTTGCCGTCGCGGCAACGGTAGCTGTTGCTCGGCACGATGCCGGCGAGGCGCGCGCCCGAGCGCTCGCGCACGCGGCCGCAGCGGTCGTATTCGGAGAGCGTGCTCTCCATCATATTGAACACGCTCTCGTAGATCGCGGTGTCGACGACTTGCCCGAGCCCGGTACGCGCGCGGTGATGGAGCGCAGTCAGAGCGCCGATCACCGCGTGCAGACCCGCTAACGAATCGCCCAGACTCAAGCCGGTGCGCACCGGCGGCCCGATGCAGGTGAACGTCGCC
>CAZYWR010001245.1:0-11890 GCA_964651185.1 uncultured Polyangiales bacterium | reverse complement strand
CGACGCCCATCGCCGGCGGCAGCGGCGGCGCGCACGCGGAGGCCATCATGTACGACGACCCCGACATGAAGTGCTACGAGTTCCGGGCGTTTACTCAGGGCGACCGCAACAAGCCCTACACCACGCCGACGACGCCCGACTTCTACGTCGGATTCAACTTCACTCCGCCTTGGCAGGGTACGCAATATGTGCGTTCGTTTCGCAGCTTGATCGACAACGCGGCCGTGCTGCATCACTGGCTCTTTTTCCAACAGTCGGATCTATCTCCCGATAGCGTCACGGAGGACGAGCTCGGCGCTCATCCCGACGGGCAGATGCTCGCCGGCTGGGCGCCCGGAGGCAGCAATCTTTATTTCGATCCCGACGTTGGCTTCGAGGTACCTGGAGACGTCAGCTATCTCTTGGAGACGCACTACAACAACAAGACGGGCGCACCAGCGCCTGACGCGTCCGGCGTCGAGCTATGTGTCACCCCGACCAAGCCAGCGCACGTGGCCGCGCTCTCTTGGGTCGGTACGGACGCGATCGCGGGGACCGAAGCCACGGGCCACTGTGCACCGGAGACGAATGAAGAGATCCACCTGATCGCCGCGCAGCCGCACATGCACCTCAAAGGGCGCCACATGAAGGTCGTGCTCGAGCACAATGGCCAAGAAACGGTCATTCACGACAAGGACTTCGACTTCAACTTCCAACGGAGTTACGTCGAAAACGTGCTGATCGAGCCAGGCGATGAGCTCTACACGACCTGCACGTACTCGGAGTTCGCGACCTTCGGCAAGGGGACGAACGACGAGATGTGCTACTTCTTCTCGATCTACTGGCCCAAAGGTGCGCTGCAGAGCACCGGGGTCGGCACGTTCATTCACGGGGTCAACAGCTGCATGGACATCTGAGTGCCCGGGCGCGTCCGTCGGAGATGAGTCGCCTGACGCGCGGAAAGCTAAAAACGGCCGGGCATGGTGCGCGGCAGCTTTCGAACTGCCCCGGAGGCAGCTGTGCATGAGGTCAGACGCGCGTTCAAGCGCTTCGACGTTGGCGTCTTCGCATGCGTCGACGCCTGCGCGCGGCCGCATTGCTCGGATCCGCGATGACAGGACGGGGCCGCCAGCCGTAGCGCGCCAGACGGCCCACGAGGGTCTTGCGATCGATCCCGAGGATCTTCGCGGCCTCGATCTTGTTGCCGTCGACTGCTTTCAGCACCTCGATGATGTGCCGGCGCTCGATCTCGCACAGGCTCGGCAACGTCACCGGCATGACGTCTTGGCGCGGCGTACCGCCAGGAAGCGAGGCCTCACGTACGCGAGGCGGCAGGTCGTCGAGTTCGATGACCTCGTCTTCTGTCATCGCAACCGCGTGCTCCATGCATGCGCGCAGCTCGCGCACGTTGCCGCGCCACGCGTGTCGCTCCAGACAAGCGCGCGCTGGCGCGGCGATGGCAGCGACGAACTTGCCGTCGCGCCGCGCGAATTCGCCGACAAAGCGCGCCGCGAGCAGCGGGATGTCGTCGCGGCGCGCGCGCAGCGGCGGCACATCGATCGAGAGGACGTTTAGGAACAGGTAGAGGTCGGCACGAAAGCTACCCAGGGCGGTCGCAGCGGCCAGATCGATGTGCGTGGCCGCGACGATGCGCGTATCGAACGGCTGCTCGCGATCTGTGCCGAGCGGCCGAAAGGTCCGGTCGTGCAGCGCGCGCAAAAGCTTGGACTGCACGTGCGACGGGAGGGCGGCGATCTCGTCGAGGAAGAGCGTCCCGCCGCGCGCACGCTGAAGTAACCCGACCCGCCTCGAGCGCGCGCCGCTCCTGCCATACTCCTGACCAAACAGCTCTCGTTCCAGTAGCGCCGCGGGAACCGAGCCACATTCGAAGGCGAGAAAGGGGCCACCGACCCGCGGACTCAGATCGTGCAGCGCCCGCGCCGTCAGCTCCTTTCCCGCGCCTCGTTCGCCGCGCAGCAGCACGTGCGCATGGGAGCGCGAAGCGCGCGCGATCAGCTCGCGCAGGTACCGCATCGGCGCGGAGCGCCCGACCAGATGGAGCGCGGAATCGACACACTCCGGTTTTTCGAGCGCGAGCTCCACGAAGGGGGAAGAAGCAGGCATGGCGCGGCGGAGTCCAGCAAACACCGTGCCCCGCTCTGCCGCCGACTCATCTAGATGCGGCGTGCGCGGTGGCTCGGGCTTTCACGAGCACGTCTCGCAACTCTGCTTCCGAAACGGCCACCGCGGTGCCCTCCTGGTGGCGCGCACTCAGCCATGCCGCCACCTCCTCGACGCTGGTGCCGACCATCAGGCGGCCCGCGGCACCGCTCTCCCGATACAGGTTCGTGACCAGGGCGCGCAGACCACTCGCCCAGAAGCCGGAGCCCTCGACCACATAGGCCTGGTAAACCAAAGTATCCCGCTGACCCATGGTGCTAGTAAGGAGCTCGGCAGCTTCCGGCGTAGGTGGCGGGACTCCATCGAGAATGATGCCTACGTAAGAGCGACCCGTACGATGCCGCGCCGCCATCATGCGCCCTGCGCGATCGGCGGCCTGCGCTGCTGCTAGGTTTGCCTGGCCCACCCAAACGCCTAGCGTGATGTTTTTGTACGCAAAGAACACACAGCGGTCGCGCTCGAACGTCAAAGTCTCCAACGGAGCGTGTTGGGTGGGACGCCCGGCAACCATCGTAAATCGTATTAGACCATGAATCTGGCCGACGGTGCGGTGTGCGCCTCGTGAGCGGCGCGGCCCGCCGAAGGCAAGCAAAGGTGCGCGCTCGATCCGGCCGAACCTTTCGGTACTGCGTCGAGTCCTACGATCGAGCGAGCGTTCGTTCAGCGCGACGACGGCACATGCGCTCGAACGCACTGCGCGACGGCGCGTAAGATCACGCGCTGTGCGCTGGAGCCTTGCCGCACACTCGAAGAGGTCGATGGAAAACAGTGGCGGCGAGAGGAATCGAACCTCTGACCTAGCGCGTATGAAACGCCCGCTCTAGCCGTCTGAGCTACGCCGCCGCGCTCGCGAGAGCTGACCCCGCGCGAAGCTCGCGGAGTATATGGGTCGACTTTGTGAAGTCAATTCCCGAGGCTTCCCTCACCCGCTGGCCTGCTTGTGGGATGCGCAGGAAGCTGCGAAGCTGGGGGCTCGTGGCTCCCCTCCGCCGTGCCCTGTGGTTTGCGTCGTGGCTCGTCGCCGTGGCCGCGTGTGAAGGCCCGACCAGTGATTGGCCGAAGGGGGCCTCGGACGAAGGCGACGACGACAAGAGCCCGGGCACCAGCCAGTCGGCAGGAAAGGACGCTGGGACGGCTTCGGAAGGCAAGCTCGACGCAGGCTCGGTCCTGCTCGACGCAGCCAATCCCAGCGTCGACACATGCCAGCCGAGCGCCGCGGACGCACCAGACGGCGGAGTGCCTGACGCCGGTGACCCGGCGGACGACGAAACTGCCGACGCGGCAGGCTGCGAGCGAGATCACTAAGCGCGCAATTGCGCAGGGACGCTGCGTCTGCGCAGCCGCAAACGCGACCTAGAATACACAGACGTACTTAGGGTGGAGTGAGCGGCTCTTGTAAGCCGATGGCGAAGCTGCGAAGCTCGCTCCGCGGTGCGTCTGTACGTACGAGCTTGGCTTGCGTTGCTTTGTGTGAGCGCTGGATGTGGCGACAGCGACAACTGTGGCCCGACCAGCGATTGGCCGTTCTGCGGCGGCGGCGATCACGACAACACGAACAGCACCGCGGGTGGAGACAGACCGAGTTCGGGAGACGACTCCAGCGGCGACGACACCGCCTCGGCGCCGCCGAGCGATGGGACGAGCAAGCCGTCTAGCCCGCCGAGAGGCACCGGCGGTAGCAGCAGCGGCAGCGCTGCGAGTGACTCCGGCGCGCTCGGCATCATGGACGCAGGTACGAGCAAGAGCAGCACGCCCAGTCCGAGCGATGCTGCGATGGATGGCGGGATCCCCGACGCGGGCCCCGACGCTTCGCTCGGCCCCCGATCCTGCAGCCTCGCCGGCGGCGTCGACGCCGGCATGTGCGACGGAGGCGTCTGCACCTCCAGCGTGCGTGCGCCCGCGGGTGCGTGCACGCAGCCCGACGATCTCGCGCTCGCCTGTGGTGGGCAGATCGCGAGCGTCGTCGCCGCCTGCGCCGAAGACGACGTCTTGGGGCTCGGCACGGGCCGGTCGGTTGCGACGTGTGCGCGCCGCGACGCGACCCTCGGCGCCGCCAGTCCGGGCTGCATCGACTGCTATGTGCAGGAGGTGCTATGTGCGGCCCAGAACTGCTTCGTGCCGTGTTTGGCCGGGTTTTCGGAGGAGTGCAGGCTGTGTCGGCTCGCGTTTTGCGGCGAAGCGCTGCAGGGCTGCTCCGGGCTCTACGTGCCGGCTGAGCTCACCAATCCAGCCGGCGACGCGGGGATTTGAGCGTTCGTCCAGCGCCTGAGGATCTCCTCCGCGCGCTGGCTGTAGAGGTCGGCACCGTCGAGCAGGTTTGACGCGGGCCGCGAGCGTACAGGCGGGCGCCCTCGCGTTCGTCCGCGTCACGCCGAAGCTCATCGCGCCGAAGCCGAGCTTCGAGGCCGAGACTCCCGTCAGCGCCGAGCTAGGGCAGTGCACTCGGCGCCCGCAACGATCGTTTCCGGGGGCGCGTCCAACATCCGCACAAATCGCCCACAGTTATGTGAATTCAAGTGCTTGGAGCAAGCAGTCCGAGGGCACTTTGAAAAAGTGCAGGGTGTCGCCGCGCACAGACTTGACGCCCGTCGTGGGCTGCGGAACAAATGGTGCCCAAGATATTGGGGACCGAGTCCAAGAAGCCCACAACATACTGTGGATAACTCGGGAAGAAGCTGTGGATTTCGTGTGGAGGGCCGGGGATTTCCCGCAGCCCTCGCTGCAGCGTGTGCGTGAATTGTGAATTGATTCGTCAAGTGCCGGTTTTCGTAGGATTTTTTGGTTTGGTCTACCTGTGGATACGGATGCCCACATCGGCCTGAGTGGTGCATGCTTCCACACATGAACGGATGGGGAGGCCCTGGATGGAACAGAAGGCGGAGAAGCGCAACGGCAAGGCGAAGGCGGGCAAAGTCGAAGGCCGCGCTGGCGAGCGACATGGCGATGCCGGGCAGGGCGTGAAGCTCGCGCGTCTGTTCACGCGCCCGGGAGTCGATCCGCTCGCTGAGGTTCGCTACGAGAGCCGCGATAGCGTGATCGCGGACCCGGACGGGACCGTGGTGTTCAAGCTCAAGGGGGCCGAGATCCCGGCGAGCTGGTCTCAGCTCGCGACTGACATCGCCGTCTCCAAGTACTTCCGCAAGGCGGGCATCCACGGCGACGCGAAGCGCGGCGAGACCAGCGCGCGCGATCTTGTCTACCGCGTCGCCCGCACGATCCGCGAGGCCGGCGAGAAGTTCGGCGGCTATTTCGTGAACCAAGAAGACGCCGACACCTTCGAAGCCGAGCTCAGCTACCTCCTCATCCACCAGCGCGCGGCCTTCAACTCGCCGGTCTGGTTCAACTGCGGGCTCTATCAGCGCTACGGCATCGAGGGCTCGGGCGGCAACTGGGCCTTCGATCCCGTCGCCGGCAAGGTGGTGGAGACCAAAAACGCTTACGAGCAGCCGCAGTGCTCGGCCTGCTTCATCCAGAGCGTCCCGGACGATCTGATGGGCATCTACGAGGTCATCCGCAACGAGGCGCGCCTGTTCAAGTACGGTTCGGGCACGGGCAGCAACTTCAGTAAGATCCGCGCCAGCACCGAGAAGCTCTCGGGGGGCGGCACATCGAGCGGTCTGATGAGCTTCCTGGAGGTGTTCGGTCGCGCGGCCGGCGCGACCAAATCGGGCGGCTCGACGCGGCGCGCCGCCCAGAGGGTCTGCCTCGACATGGACCACCCGGAGATCGAAGACTTCATCACGTGGAAGGTGCGCGAAGAGCGTAAGGTGGCGGCGCTGATCAAGGCCGGCTATTCGAGCGACTTCAACGGCGACGCTTATCACACGGTAAGCGGCCAGAACTCGAACAACTCGGTGCGCGTCACCGATGCCTTCATGAAAGCGGTCGAGGAAGACGCCGAGTGGCGTACGTACGAGCGCACCACCGGTAAGGTCGCGAGCGAGTACAAGGCGCGCGATCTCTGGAAGAAGTTGGCCGAGGCGGCTTGGGCCTGCGCCGATCCGGGCGTGCAGTACGATACGACCATCAATGACTGGCATACCTGCGCGGGCAGCGATCGCATCAACGCGTCCAACCCTTGCAGTGAGTACATGTTCCTCGACGACACGGCCTGCAATCTGTCGTCGATCAACCTAACGCGCTTCTTGAACGATGAAGGCGGCTTCGATCTCGAGGGCTACCGCCACGCCGTGCGCGTGATGTTCGTGGCGCAGGAGATCTTGGTCGACTACTCGAGCTACCCGACCGAGCGCATCGCCAAGAACAGCCACGACTATCGCCCGCTCGGCCTGGGCTACGCCAACCTCGGCACTTTGCTGATGCGCCTCGGGATCCCTTACGACAGCGACGAGGGGCGCGCGCTGTGCGCCGGCTTGACCGCGATCCTCTGCGGTCACGCCTACCGCGTGAGCGCGGAGCTGGCCGACGTCAAGGGCGCTTTCGCAGGCTACTACCGCAACCGCGACGCCATGCTGCGCGTCATGCGCAAGCATCAAAACGCGGCGCACACCTGGGAGAACGACTTCGTGGCGGCCGGCTCCTCGGCCGACGAGATGACGCGCGAGATCCTGCGCGCCGGCGCCGAGGACTGGGATCACGCGGTGCGGCTCGGAGAAAAGAGCGGCTATCGCAACGCGCAGGCCACCGTGCTCGCGCCGACTGGCACCATCGGTTTGTTGATGGACTGCGACACGACCGGCATCGAACCCGACTTCGCGCTCGTGAAGTTCAAGAAGCTCGCGGGCGGCGGCTACTTCAAGATCGTGAACACGAGCGTGCCGGCCGCGCTCAAGCGGCTCGGTTACTCAGACGCGCAGATCGCAGACATCGTCGCCTACATCAGCGGCACCAATACGTTCGTCGGCGCGCCGCACCTCAGCCGTCGCGCGCTGAGCGAGCACGGCCTGACCGACGCCGAGATCGCCAAGGCCGAAAAGGCGCTGCCCGGCGTGTTCGATGTCGCGCAGGCGCTGGCGGTGTGGGTGATCGGCAAAGAGGCCTACGAGCGCCTGGGCATCGCCGCCGAGGTCGCGGCCAAGCCGGGCTTCAACATCCTCAAGCACTTCGGCTTCACGCCGGCGCAAATCGAGGAGATCAACGACACCTTACTCGGCCGCCAGACGATCGAGGGGGCGCCGCACCTGCGCGAGGAGGACCTGCCGGTGTTCGATTGCGCCAACCGCTGCGGCAAGAAGGGCAAGCGCTTCCTCGCGCCCATGTCGCACGTGCGCATGATGGCGGCGGCCCAGCCGTTTCTGAGCGGCGCGATCTCGAAGACCGTGAACCTGCCGCACGACGCCACGGTCGACGACGTGGCCGACATCTACATGCAGGGCTGGAAGCTCGGACTCAAGGCCGTGGCGTTGTACCGCGACGGCTGCAAGCTCAGCCAGCCGCTCAACTCAGGCAACGAAGACAAAGACAAGGCCGAGGCCAAGGGCGAAGCTCAGGAGGAGCAGGCGCCAGCCGCCAAGTCCGCGCCGCGCCCGCGCGAGGGCGCAACTCCTCCACCGACCGTGCGTCACCGCCTGCCCAAGAAGCGCCACGGCTTCACGCAGGAGGCGCGCATCGCCGGCCACAAGGTGTTCTTGCGCACCGGCGAGTATCAGGACGGGCAGCTCGGCGAGATCTTCGTCGACATGCACAAAGAGGGCGCGGCTTTCCGCTCGCTCATGAACTGCTTCGCGATCAGCGTGTCGATGGGCTTACAGCACGGGGTGCCGCTCTCGAGCTACGTCGATCAGTTCACGTTTACGCGCTTCGAGCCGCAGGGCCCGGTGGAAGGGCACCCGAACGTCAAGTTCGCCACGTCGCTCATCGATTACATCTTCCGCACGCTCGGGATCGAATATCTGCAGCGCTACGATCTCGCGCACGTGCCGCCCGATGAAGTGCGCGCGGAGCTGAGCGAGCCCACCGACGCGACCGCAGTGCAGCAGTACGCGCCCTCGAACTCGTTGCCGCCGCCCGCGGTGGCGCCCGATCGCGCGAACGCGAGCGTGCTCGACAAACACTTGGGCGAGATGATGGGGGATGCCCCCATGTGCGACACATGCGGCCACATCACGGTGCGCAACGGCGCTTGTTACAAGTGCCTCAACTGCGGTGCATCCATGGGCTGCTCGTGATGGAACACCTTCACGAGTCGAGGCCGCTCGACCGTGCGCGCGAGCAGGCGCTGCGCTCCGGCGCTGCGGCGTCCGCTGCGGATTCGCCGCAAGGCCAGGTGATCGCCTGGATCCAGGACAGCTGTCGGGTCGCCGAGTTGGCGGCTGCGGGCGCCGCGGAGGTGCTGCCGTTGTTCTGGATCCGGATCTACGGCGTGTTGACGGAGGTCGCGGATTTCATCGAGCTGACGACGGATCAGGTCGATGACTCGTGCGTCTTTCCGCTGGCGCGTTTGGGATCGGACAACGGGGCGGCACGCGACGTGATGGCTGCGCTTCGCGCCGTCTACACGAAAGGCGAGCTCCTCTACATCGAATATCGGCGCCACCTCGAGACGCACCCGCTGCATAGCCGTTATCGCGCGCGCCGCGCCGGAAGCCGCTCCACGACGCTCGTGCCCTCGGCGCTCGTCGGCGGCGTGCCCGTGACGGTGGAGGCTGCGGAAGCCGCCTTCTCGCAGCTGCGGGTCAAATATGGTTGGGATGAAGAGCGCATCGGCATGGAGTTCGCGGCGCGTGCGGCGAGTCTTCTGCGTGAGCTCGAGGTCGTGAGTCGCGGCGCTTTCACTGGGTGAAGCGCGTCCTCATCGTCTCCCGAGAGGACGGCGCAAGGTCGCCGCGAAGCGTGCGCGAACTCGCGTCTTTGCCGCTCGAAGTGGCGGTTGTGCTGCGCGTGCGCGGCTCGCGCGAGGCATTTTTCGACATGCCATGGCAGACAACGCACGCAAGATGGTGATTTAGACTGCGCCGAGTTTGGAACACGGTTTGCTGACTATGACTACATGGACAGCATACCGGCCATGATCCCGGACCTCGCGTGCCCCTCGTGCGTACGCGCGCGCGTCTCGGCCGCAGTCTGCGCCCCCAGCGGGCGCAAGCGCGGCAAGCGCGTGCACCGCGCGCCCGCGCGGCGCGGTGGGAGCGGGGGAGAGCCGCTCGTCCTCCTGCATCCCTTCGGTCTGTGCTCGGAGGTATGGGCGCCCATCGTGCCGGCGCTCGGCGAACACCACACGCTCTTCCCGATCGCGATCCCCGGTCACCACGGCAGCGACCCGCTTCCCCCCGACTACAAGCACAGCATCGAACGCGCGGTCGACGTACTCGAAGCCAAGCTCGACGCGCTCGGACTCGCGCGCGCCCACCTGGTGGGCAATTCGCTCGGCGGCTGGCTGGCCATCGAGCTCGCTCGGCGCGCCCGCGCGTCGTCGGTGGTGGCGCTGGCGCCCGGGGGCGGATGGGAGCTCGGCAGCCCCGAGCATCGGCGGCTCGTGCGGCGCTTCCAGGTTACGCGCGCGCTCCTGTGGTTCGGCGGTCCGCTCGCGATGCGCCTGACGCGTTGGGCGGTCTGTCGCACGGCCTTGCTGCGCGACGCCGTCGCGAGTCCGGAGCGGCTCACCCGCGAACAAGCGCGCTTCCTGCTCGCCGGCCCGTCGCGCTGCGCTGCCTATGCAGGCGTGGTGAAGGCCATGCCTACGCAGCCACCCTCGCCGCCGTTTGCGCGCATCCCCTGTCCGATCCGCCTGGTTTGGGGGGAAAAGGACCGCTTGCTGCCGGTGAAGGGATACTCGGAGCGTTGGCGGCGCGTGCTGCCGGGCGCCGACTGGGTGGTGCTGCCGAACGTCGGGCACGTACAGATGTACGACGATCCGGACGCCGTCGCGCGCTCCATCCTGGGAGTCACGGCGGGAGTGACGGCCGCTGCGCCGGAAGAGGAGCGGCTGGCGAGCTGAGCGCGGCGCGCGGTAGCGAGCAGCGCGCAGAGCCCGTCCAGGTCCGAGGCAGGCGTGCGCTTACGGGCAGCTGCCGCTCGCGTCGTGCTCGCTCGCGAAGTAAGGGAGCTCGACGCGGTCGAGCCGTACAAACGCGAACGAGTAGCCTGGTTTCTGACTGGCGCACTCCGCGCTGGGCGCGACGTGGACGTCCACGTCCACACGATCGCTGAGCACGGTCGCGCCTCTGATCGCCACCTGCGTCTGACAGTTCGGCTGCGCGCCGAGATACGAAGCGACCACCACGTAGCGCGCGAAGTCGATCTGCGGGATGGTCGTCGCGTGCGGGCGTGCGGCGACGTAAGCGGCGCGAAAGGCATCCGCGCTTTCGTAAACCTCGAACCCCGGTGCGCTGCGCTGTGATTCCCCGATGCAGCTGACCACGTCGAGCGGCAGTACGGCGAGCGCGCTGTTCGCCTCGTATACGGTCGGCGGCTCGCTGGCGCTGCTTTGGAGAACTTGCGTGTCGTCGCTCGCGTCGACGCAAGCTGCGAGCAGGAGACCGACCAGGGCATGAGTTCGCTTCACGTTTCGCCTCCACACAGCGCGTCGCACCCACTGCGCGGCTCCGCGGCTCGCGCGCGCCTCGACGCACAGGTCGAGACATTGCGGATACCCTTCTGCGCGCGCGCAGAAAACAAGCATCCGACCGGCCAGCAAGCCGGAACACATTCGTGCCGCCATGCTGTACCCGTCGGGGAGCATGCTGGGCAGCGTGGTAGAAATTTTACAGGCAGCTGGACGGCGCCTTCGCGCTTGAGCGGCCGTCCGCCCGGAGGTACATGCCGGGGCACATGGGCGAGCTGATGCAGACACGCGCGGACAACGCGCAGGGTGACGTACGCGAGGGCGTGCGCGCGTACCGATCTTTCCACGACAATGGCGGCGGCAGCGTCGAGCACCGCAAGACGCGCTACACGGACATGGTCAGGAGCTACTACGACCTGGCCACCGACCTTTACGAGCGGGGCTGGGGCGAGTCATTCCACTTTGCTCCCCGTTTTCGCGGCGAGCCCTTCGAGGCTTCGATCCGGCGCCACCAGCACTATCTGGCGCTCCGGTTGGGGCTCGCGGCCGGCAACATGGTGCTGGACGTGGGCTGCGGCGTGGGCGGTCCGATGCGCGAGATGGCGCGCTTCACGCGCGCGCACGTCACCGGCGTGAACATCAACGGCTACCAGGTGCAGAAGGCGCGCACTTACAACCGCCGCGCGCGGCTCGAGGACCAGTGCGAAGTGCTCGAGGCCGATTTCATGCGCATCCCTCGGCCAGACGGCGCGTTCGACGCCGTCTATGCGTTCGAAGCGACCTGCCACGCGCCCGACAAGACGGCGCTCCTACGCGAGCTCCTGCGCGTGCTACGGCCCGGCGGCAGGATCGCGATCTACGAGTGGTGTCTGACCGAGCGCTACGACGCGAGGAACGCCGAACACGTCAAGCTCAAGCGTGACATCGAGGAGGGCAATGGTCTGCCCGACATCTGGACGATCGAAGGCACGCTCGAGTGCTTCGATCGCGCCGGCTTTCATGTGCTCGACGTGCAGGATCGCGCGAGTGAGGGCGATCCCGAGCTGCCTTGGTACTTCAGCCTGAGCGGCAAGGAGCTGTCGAACACGGGGCTGCGCCGCTCGCCCGTGGGCAAGGTGATGGTGCGCGCGCTGACGCGCACGCTGGAGGCGGCCGGGATCGCGCCGAAGGGAACTGCCGAGATCACCGAGTTCCTCAACGTGGGCGCCGACGCGCTGGTGCGCTCAGGCGAGCTCGGCGTGTTCACGCCGATGGCGTTCTTCCTGG
>CAZYWR010001244.1:0-1983 GCA_964651185.1 uncultured Polyangiales bacterium | reverse complement strand
GTGGCGGAGCCGCGCCCCGGACCTGGCCCGTCTGCTGCGGCCGCCGGCTATCAATTGGGTGAGTTCGGCTTCGAACGCGCGCGTCCGATCAGCAGCGCGCCGCCGAGCGCGCCGCCGCCGCCTCGCAGTCACGACGTCTCGCTCGACCTTGAGCTCGCCTCGGGCTTGCCGCTCGAGCTCGAGCCCCAGGCTGCGCGCCCGGAGCTCGACTTCGGCGGCGTCAACGCGCCGGCTCCCGACCTGCACAGCTTGGGCGAACGCTTCGAAGAGCTCGGGCCGAGCAGAGCCGCGCGCACGCCCGACATCGAGGCGAGGGCGCTCCGACCCGTCCCGCGTGTTTCGCGAGGACACGAATCGCGCCGCCCCGCCCCCGGCCCCAGCGCGCGCATGAAGCGCGCGTTCTCCGGCACCTTGCGCACTTGGTTGCCGAGCCTCGCCCTACTCGCGGCGCTCAGCGCCGGCACCATCGCCGCCGTGGGCTACGCGCTCGATCCCGGCGACGTGATCGGCGCGCTGCGCCGGGAAGGCGCGGTGCCCGCTTTTGCTTCGGAGCCGCTCCACGGCGATCTCCACCCGCTGCTGCAGGTCGCGCCCGCGGCGGCCCGGGCGGCGCTCGCAGCGGTCCTGCGGGCGCGCATCGCGGGGGTGCACGATGTCCCGGTGAGCTTCGAAGACAGCAGCAAGACGGTCCAATGCGCGCTGGTCGAACAGGCGCCGGGTGAAACCGAAGCGCGCCTCGCGCAAGTGCGCGAAACCGGCCACGAGGTCGCGCCGCCGAGCGCGATCATGGCCCAGCTGCGCGAGCACGCGCGCGCCTTGCGCGCCGCCAGCCCGCGCGCCGAGCTCGAGCTGACACCGATCTGCCTCGCACTGTGACGCGCGCGCCGATCCGTGCTCCATCGAGCGGAGAGCGCGCCCTTACGGCGCACTCGAAGCGTTGAACTCGCCCGACGCGTAGCCGTCTTCCGCGGCCAGCGTGTGCTGCCCTTGCCAAACGGCGTCTTTCTGATTCCAGGCCGCGTCAATCTGAGTGATGCGTTTGCCGATGTTGTCGCCGTGCGCATCGACCCATTGCTGGCCATTCGATCCGTCCGGTACGAGGGCGCGGGTCCCCTTGATCCAGCCGGGCGCCTCCGCGAAGCGCGGCGTGTTGCGGCGCACCGACTCGGCCGTGACCTGAGCCTTCCAAAACCCCATGCGCACGCGCGCTTCGATTACGTAGGTGCGCCCCGCTTCGAGGTTGGCGCGTATCGCGTCGGTGTTCTCGGCGATGATGTAAAACGTGTACGCGCCCGGGGGCAGCATCGTCACCGTGTGGGCTTTCCCCTTCATCGCGGCGACGAACTTCCGGTTTTGGTCCACCGCGACGAAGTTGATCGCGCCGCCGAAGTTGCTCGGTCGCGCGAACACGACCGTCGCCGCGCCGCTCTGCGGTGCGTACACCGGAGCGCTCTCCGCGCGCATTCCTTGCGCGCCGCCGCCGCACGCAGCCGCGCTCCAGACGATCGAACAAATCAGCAGAAGTCTTTGCATCGACATGGCTTGCCTTGTGAGATGCCGCAGGGCTCACGTCAATGCGCGTTCCGGGCGAACCGCTGCGTTCGAACGGCAAGCAGACTTGCGGACACTCCGAGCGAACTCCGCAACGGACACCCGAAGTAAGTCATATTTCGTCGCGCGTGCCCGCGCCGTCGTTCCCGAATCGGTGGCGCCCGTGCTACGCGGTGCGCTGGCGCTCGAGATCCGGCGTGTCGTTCTGCGGTTCGCGCGCCGCGCCGCGCCCCTCGCTGGCCTGTCCCGCGGACGCCGCGCGCTTCACGCGCCCGCCGATGCTCTCGATGGGCGGCTCGACGGCCGGCACAGCTGGCCCGAAGCCGCGCGCCGGTCGCGTGCGCTCCGTGATGCGCCGGTCGAGGTAAGCACGCAACCGCCGCGCGAGCACGCGCACGTTCGGCTCTTCGCACATCGTGTTGTGATCGCCCG
>CAZYWR010001243.1:0-4288 GCA_964651185.1 uncultured Polyangiales bacterium | reverse complement strand
CGCGCCGAGCCGCGCGGCGCCTTGATCACGTCCGGATCGAAACGCTCCGCCGCGCTCTCCTCGGCCAGCGCGGGTGCCGCGGCGGCAGGCGAACTCGGCGGCGGAACCGCCAGCGTGAGAATCAGAGCAAAAGCAGCAAAGCGACGCACGCACCCACCCTATGAGAGCGTGTCACGCGTCAGCAACATTTACGAACGAGCACACGCCCGATTGCGGGGGCCGTCCGATGACGCATCGCGCTGGCCGCGCCGCCCGCCGCTCAAGGAGCTCGGGACCGCGCACGGAAAGCGTCATCCGCCTCATCCTCGCGCCGTCGTTCGGTGCGCGCGCTCACATCGGCGGCGCGCTGCGCGAGCGTGCGCGACAGTGCGCGCCGGCCCAGCTCGCCGGCGCGCACCTCGTCCTGACATTCCGCGAGGTGCCGCTCCGTCGCCCGCAAGCCCGCTTCGCAACGCGCCACTCGCTCCGCCGCTCGGCCGACCTCGGCCTGCAGCGCGTGCACCCGGACCGCCGCACAGCGCAGCTCGTACACCGAGCGCGCCGCCGCGAATTCCCGGCGCGCCGTGTCGAGCTCACGTTCGCGCGTGGCCTGCTCCGCCCGGGCCCGACGCTGCGCCGCTGCGCACGCGACCTGCGCACGCTGCGCCGCCGCGAGCTCGAGCCGAGCGCGCTCGACGCGCTGTCGCCGCAGGCCTTCGAGCCGTCGCAAGGCTTCGTCGCTCACGCAGCACCTCAGTGCGTAAAAGCGGTCTTGGCGGGGACGCGCAGCTCGGCGACCACGCTATCGCCGCCCCAGCTGCCGTTCAAGTCGCTCGGCCCGAGGTCGTCGACCAGGCCGTCCTCGGTGCGATCGTAGAGCTGTGCAGAGCCGTTCAGTTGGATCATCGCGTGTTGGTCGTCGAGCGCAGACAGCCCCGTTTCGATAGCCGACCGAAGGTTCTTCACGGCTTGCTCGCAGCCGGCCGTCACCATGCTCGCGTCGGCCAACCCGGCCGCCTCGCTCTTCGCCCACCACGCCGCGACCACGTCGCGACAGCCGCTCGCGCTCGCGAGTGAGGATTGCAAGCTCGCGGCGTCCTGCGCATCGAGCGCACCGAGCAGCGCCCGTCCGTAGCTGCCGAGGCCGAGGTCGATCTCGAGCCCATCGATCAGGAGCTCCGCCAGCCCCGCGTCGAACCGCGAGCGCAAGGGTGCGTTGGGCTGCACGCTCAAGCTCAAGGATTTGGTTCCATCGGCCGACATCGCGCTCAAGCCGGAGGGAGGGGCCAGCTGGCCGGCGTCGTAGCTGGTGCGCAGCGTGAGCGCAGCGCCGCGCGACGCGAGCAGGCCGCCGAGGCTCGTCGCCACGGCTTTCGGCCCCACGCCCGCTTTGCTGAGCGCAGGGCTCAACGAAGCGGAGAGCGTGGTGCCGCTACGCAGCGACGCGAGCTTGCTGACCGCATCGCTCGCGCTTTGCTGCGCGAGCTGGGCCGCGATCGCGTCGAGGTAATAATCGGCCTCCGCGAACATCGCGTAGCCGCCGCTCGGCGAGAGCGCCGCGTCGACAGCGCGCGTGGCGGCGTCCGCGAAGCGCGCGGTCGGCGCGGCCAAGTTGAGCTCGAGCTCGAGCGGAAGCTGTCCGTCGAGGCTCATCGGCGTATCGCTGAGCGCCACGCTGACCGTGCCGTCGTCGTGGGCGGAGCTCGCGTCGGCGGCCACGTCCGTGCAACCGCGCGCCAGCTTCGCGCCGGTTTCATCCTTGCCCCAGGCCAACACCGCCATGGCCAGCCCCGCGCTACGCGGGAACTTCACGACCTGATCGGTCGACGGGGCCATGCTGGAGGGGACCGTGTACACGACATCTCCGGTCACGTCGGCGCCGCTCGCTTGGGCGCACGCCTGACCATTGAGCGCGGTGACCGTATAGACCGCGAGCATGCGCTTGCCGGCGTAGCTCACTTGCACCGACAGCGTCGTCGCGGGCACGTCAACGACGGACACGTCGATGTGATCGAGCGCGCCGTCGTCGCTCGTGGCGCGGACCTGGAGGTCGGCCTGCATGCTGCCCACGCGCAGCTTCGTGGTGGCAAATCCCTGTCCGTCCGTGAGCGCAGCGGCGGGCGTAAGCGAAGCGCCGGATGCCGCGCCCGTCAGCGAGAAGTCGACCTCTTTGCCGGCCACGGGCATCCCTTGCGCGTCGAGATACTGCACGCTGAGCAACGTCATGGCATTCGGGATCAACGTCACCGTGCGCTCGCCTTGGAACACGAGCGTCCCGCGCGCGACCGGCGCAGCCCCCGCCCCTGCGTCCGCGTCGAGACCGGAGCTGCAGGCGACGACGAACGACAGGAAAGCGCTGATCGACAAACGAAAGAACATGGTTTTTCGCGCCGCCGTTCTGACAAACAAGCGCGCCGGCTAAGCGCATTCCCAGCTGTTTCGCGCGCGCATGCATCCCCATGCCAACGCGCGGTCCTCATGGTAGGCAGGAGCACTTTGCCCTACGCGTTGTCGATCGGCCTGCGCTATCTGCGCTCCAAAAAGCGAAAGACGATCTCCGTGATCACCGTGATCGCGGTGCTCGGCGTGGCGCTCGGCGTGGGTGCGCTGCTGGCCGTGATGGCGATCACAGGCGGATTTCAAGATGCGTTTCGCAACAAAATCTTGGGGGTCAACGCACATGTCTTGATCCTCAAATACGGACTCGACTTTACCGAATACCGAGAGGTGGTCGAACACGCCGAGGAGTTGCCCGAGGTTGCCGGGGCCGCCCCGTTCGTGATCCACGAGATGATGCTGGCGAAGGGCGAACGGCTCTCGGGCGTGCTGGTCAAAGGCGTCGACCCCGAGCGGCTCGCGCGCGTGCTGGACCTGCCCTCACAGATGCTCGAGGGCTCGCTCGCCGGGCTGCGCGTGCCGGGTCGCACGCCGCCCGAACGGGACGCGGCGCCCGCGCGCGAGCTGCTCGACGGCGAGGAGGACCTCGACGCCTATCTGCGCGGGCTGTGGCAGCCGCGGCAAGACGCGTGGGTCGAAAGCACGCGCGACGCGGGCGCGCGCGACGCGGAGACGGAGAGCGGCCGCGCGGGCGGACGCGCACAGCCGGGGGAACACGCGCGAGCGGACGAGCGGACGCATGCGGGCGAGCGAGAGCGCGCGGGCGCGGCGGCGCGGCGGAGCCCCCGCGAAGGCGTGGTCGTGCCGACCCCGGCGCAGATGGAGGCCGCCTTGGCCGGCCTCGACGGACACACGCTGGCGCTCCCCGACGATCGCGCGGAAGCCAACTTCTTCGAGAAGAGTACGAGCGCGGACGCAGAAGTCGCGCGGCGCGGCACCCTGCCCGGCGTGATCGTCGGCGTTGCGCTCGCCGAGAGCCTCGGGCTCAAGCTCGGCGATCACGTGCGCATCATCTCGCCGCTCGCCGGACTCGACACGTCGCTCTGGCAAGCTGACGGGGGCGCCCCGCGCGCGCTCGACTTTCGCGTGACCGGTATCTTCCAGGCCGGCTTTCAGGAGTACGACACGCGCCTCGTCTACGTCGACCTCTACGAAGCCCAGCGCTTCTTCGACCACGGCGACAGCGTCACCGGCGTCGAGCTACGTATCCACGACATCGACGAAGCACCGCGGGTCGCACGTCAGCTCGAGGCCGATCTCGGCGGCGGGCCGTATCACACCATGGATTGGCGCGAGCTCAACCACAACCTGTTCACCGCGCTCGAGATGCAGAAGGTCATGCTCAGCTTGGTGATCGCCACCATCATCTTCGTCGCCGCGTTCAACGTGATCGCGACGCTGATCATGCTCGTGCTCGAGAAAAAGCGCGAGATCGCGATCCTCAAAGCCATGGGCGCGAAAGACGGCAGCATCCTCGGCATCTTCCTCGTGCAAGGCATTCTGATCGGATTGGTGGGCACCGCGCTCGGCCTGGCGCTCGGTGGCGCGGTCACGGGTTACCTGAGCGTCTACGCGTTCCCGCTCGATCCCAAGGTCTATCTCATCGATCACTTGCCCGTGCGCGTGAGCGCCATGGAGTTCCTCAACACCGTCCTCATCGCGCTCACCATCTGCACCACGGCTGGCCTGGTGCCGAGCTACTGGGCCGCGCGGCTCTTGCCCGCGGAGGGCGTGCGTTACGAGTGAGCCCACACGCGCGAAGAGCGCGTGTGCGCAGGGGCGCACCCGCGGACGCGCCATCGTTCCGAAATCGCCCACGCTGCCCGTCGCTCTCTTGACAGCCCCACCCTCCCGGCTAACCTAAGGCCCACTCTCTCGCGGGACTAACTCAGTGGTAGAGTGCGACCTTGCC
>CAZYWR010001242.1:0-6824 GCA_964651185.1 uncultured Polyangiales bacterium | reverse complement strand
CCGCCGCGACGTTCGCCGAGCTCGAGTCGGCGCTCTCGGGCAACGACAAGCGAGTCGTGGAGCTGCGCGGCTCGGTCGAAGGGAGCCTGCGTGTCGGATCCAACAAGACGCTGATCGGCAGCTGCGGCGCGCGTCTTCACGGGCACCTCTCCTTCGACGGATCCGTCAACGTCGTGATCCGCAATCTGACGATCATCGGCTACAACTGTACTGACAGTCAGAGTGACTGCTCGGCCGGGGCCGACGCGGTCAGCGTGCAGGGCGGGTCTCATCACCTCTGGTTCGATCACGATGATATCTCCGACGGCTCCGACGGCAATCTCGACGTGACGCACGGTTCGGACTTCATCACCGTCTCTTGGACGAAATTCCACTACTCGGGTAGACGAACCGATGCGGCGGGCGCCGCAGGAGGACATCAGTTCTCGAGCTTGATCGGCCACAGCGACGACAACGCCGCCGAAGACGTCGGCCACCTACGCGTGACCTTCCACCACTCTTGGTGGGCGGACAACGTCGTCGAGCGCATGCCGCGGGCCCGCTTCGGCCAGGTTCATTTGTTCAACAACCTCTACACGTCTGCGGGAGACGATTACTGCATCGGGGTGGGCAATGGGGCCAGCATCCGCAGCGAGAACAACGTGTTCAGCGGCGTGGCCAATCCCATCAAGAGCTACGCCACCGACGGCAGCGGCGTCATCACCTCGAGCGGGAGCGTCTATCGCGACACGACGGGCTCGCAGAGCGACCTCGGTTCGGGGCCCGCGTTCACGCCTCCCTACATGGTGAGCCTCGATGACCCCACCACGCTCGAGGGCGCGATTCGGGCTGGCGCGGGGCCGCGCTGAGCCAGCGAGATCGTGTCCGCATCGCGGGCGAGCTCGCGCGCGGACACCTGGGACGGCGGCTCCCCTCAATCTTCGTGGGCGCGGTGTGTTCGCGTTGTCCGTGGGGCGCCAGGCGGGCGATGATTCGTGCTCGGAGAGAGAGCATGCGCAGGAGATGTCGCGAACTTGTCGCGCTGGCGTTTGCGCTTGCGGCAGCGCCGGCCGCGGCTGAGCCGGAGTGCAACGTGGCGGCGAACGTGTGGGAGCTCGAGCTGGCGCAGGTCGCGGCGGAGTCGGGCTCTCCGGACCTTCAAGCGATCGCGGACGCGCTCGGCATGCACGCCACGCTGCGCGGCGGCTACCGCGATCCCGCCCATCCCAAGGAGCCCACACGCGCGCTGTTGAGCGCGCCGAGCGAGGGCATCGGTTTGAACGTCATGTTGGAGACGCCGCCGTGAGCGCCAGGTTCGCGCTCGGCCTCGCGTTGTGGTCGGCCCTCGCGTGCGGCTGCCAGAAAACACGCTGCGAAGATCTCGTTCCGGCCTCGCTGGCTGGCAAGTATCTCGGCGGCGGCTCACTCGGCGAGCAGCGGCTCCTCCACGTCGCGCTCGACGTCACCGCGCAGCAAGTGGTCCTGCGCTACACGGCGCAAGACGGCTCGCGCATTCGCGCGACCTACCGCGTCAAAAAGAAGAAGCTCGAGCGTTAGTACGCGCACGGCACCCGTTCGCTGGGCGTCGGGCACCCGCCCGAGTCGATCACGAGAGCGCGATCAGCGCTGGCTGTGTGTTCACTGCGCTCGACCCGAACACGCTCGTGGTCTTTTCCTACGACGGGCAAGGAAGGCTGATCTGGCTCCAGCACGAGCCGAGCCGCGGTGCGGGCCCTCGCAACCTCGACATCGATCCGTACGGTCAGTTCTGAGCCGAGGCGAAAGACCGAGCCCGACGGGCCAACTCAGGCGAACTCTGGGGCTAAGGACGCGCGATCAGGTCCAAGCTGCAGGGGGTGAACTCGCAGTATTTGGCGCGAGCCTCTTCCAGCGTGTACGTCGGTTGGCCGTAGCGTCCCGGCGGCAGCGATGACCATTCGTAAGACAGCTTGTCCATGGCGTCTGCGAACTCGCTCTCCGACAGCGCGCGGTCGGGGGGCAACGAGACGCCGCGCCGTGAGACCAGCTCGAGCGCGCCGCGCTCCTGATTTTCAGGCCAAAAATCGGGCAGGTCGAGGCTATCCCAGGTCGCCAGCAGAAACTGATAGCGCCCGGCGGCGGTCGAACAGTACTTGCCCTTGCACGTCGGAGCGCGATCGCGAAACGGATGATCGTCGCAGTTCTCGGCGTAAAAGCTGTACGCGAACGTGACGTCGTAGCCGTCTTTGCCGCGCCCGTTCGTGCCCTCGGCCGCCGCGATCATGTCGAGCAGCGCCTTGGAAAACATGGGTACAGCGCCGCGCGCGTTCGCGGGGTCGCAATTGGAGCCCGCAGCCGCAGGGTCGCTGTCGGTAGATCCCATCATCTCGTCATTGGGGCCCTCGCCCGCGCACCCCGCGACAGCGACGAACGCGACTCCAGACGAAAGCAAGCATTGGCGTAGCGGCATAGGCTGAGGGCCCGAAGCCTAGCAAACAACGCGGACGGCTGGCCATCTTGTCGTTGCGCGGATCGCGCGGCAGCGAGCGTCCATCGCCCTCGCGCGCGCTCAGAGCGCGATCACGGGCATGCACTCGACTTCCGAGTCGAGCTGGTGCTCCTTGCCGTCACGCAAGCTGCTGCACGCGGTGCCCTGCAGCGTGATGGTCTTACCATTGATCACCCAGCCATCGGCGCTGTTGAGCTCGAGCGTATTGCCGTCGATCTCGATGCGCACGTACGTGGGATCCGGAGGAGCTTCGGTCAGCTCGAACGTGCAGGAGATGATCGCGCTCGTGATCTTTTGGAAGGCATCGCTTAAGTCGGCTTGGTTTTCGACCGCGTAGTAATGATCGGTGCCGCCGGCTTGGGCGAGCTGATCCATGAACATCGCGTCCAACCCAGCCAGCTCATAGCCCACGACGAAGGTCTCGATGTTCGCTTGCTGCAGCGCCTGGACCGCGTCGATCGAGCTCTGCAATGGATCCAAGTGCATGAGATCGGGGCAGTTCGGCTCGCCGTCCGTGACCAAGAGGACATACGTGGGCGGACCGGGCGGGCTGTCCGGGGAAGCGTTGCGATCGCCGAGGATGTTCAGCGCGTTTTCGAGCGTTTGGGCGGTGGGCGTAATGCCGATGGGAAGGGCGGAGTCGATCTGTTGCGAGATCGGCGCGGCGTTGTTGAGGTCGACCGGAACGTCGAGTTGGCCTGGGTCGCACACGCCGAGGTCGCCCGCCGGGAACATCGATAGACCGAACGCCACCTCGGTCCCGAATTGCGAGACGAGCATTTCTACTGCCATGCGCGACGGATCCCAGCGGCCTTCGATCAGCATGCTCAAAGACTTGTCGAGCACGATCAAGACGTCGGGCGACACCGATTGCGCGTGGATCGTGCGCTTCTCGCACAAGTTCGGGCCCGCGTCGGCGGGGACCGTCGGTTTACTGCTCGGGCGTGATGCCGCGCCGCTATCGTGGCCTGCGTCTCGGGTCGAATCGTCGTCGCTGCTGTCGTCACTCGCCCCGGAGTCTGGCTCGACATCGACAGGATCGGTGCCGGTACTCGTCTCTGTGTTGCCGGCGCTGGCGCACGAGGCGCTCAGGCACGACAGAAACCCTAGAACGACGCTGCGACGCATACGCCTCCTTGCGCTCTGCGGCGGCGCGACGCCGGGAAGAAGGGGGCCAGAATGGCGGTCCGCAGGGCTGCATCATAACGTCCGTGCGCTGTTCTGGATAGACCGCACGGTCCAGCGATGTACCTCGCCCGCCCTTTCCGTATGGCTCTGCGTAACAACGAGCAGCGCATCGGAAACATGGATGCGACGTCCGATGCTTCAGGTCGCGCAAATGAGCTCGCGCGGCGTCTCCAGGCCGCGAGCCGCGCCCATGTTGACTCGGAGGTTGGAACGCAAGAGTTGTCCGCTGACTTACAAGTCCATGTTTTGCGGGGCGGCGCGAGCTTGCCTCAAGGCGACGGTAACCCTGCGAACTCTGGCGCAAGGGAGGCATGAAGACGCATCCGTCAGGGTCCGTGCCGCATGGTGGAGCTCCGCGTGGATGCGCCGCCGTGTCAGAGGGGGTCGTCGGCGTCGAGGTCCGCGATGCGGCGTGCGCGGCGGCCGCGGAGCGCCGAGCTCTGGACGGGGACGTAGTCGAGCTCCCGGCCCTCGCGCGCAGCCCGCAGCAAGAGACCGCCCCGGCTCATGTCGCCGCGCCCCACGAACTCGCGCGGGAACATCAGACGCTCGCCGAACACGCTGTGCAGCGGCTCGACGTACTTGCGCGTGGCGATGCTGCCGAGCAGCACGAGCTCGCATTGGGGCGGCACCGAGGCCGCCAACAAACGCGCGTCGCGCCGCAGGGGCTCGACGAAGTGCGGATTGTCTGCGTCGACTTCGATCTGGGCGATCGCGGCGAGATCGCTGGCGCGAATGCGCGTGGAAGGACGGCACAAGCCGTGACCCGGCGTGATCACGAGCGCTCCCGGGACCGGCAGCGCGGCGTTCGTAAAGCGCGCCGCGTAGGTGAGCTTGCCGCGAAAATACAGGCTACTTACGAACGCGAACACCTCTCCGAGCGGGGCTCCCTGCGCGCTACGGAGTGTGCGTCCAAGCTCGAGCGCAGCGTCGGCCAAGAGCGCCGCGCGCGCCCCCGAACAGCGCGCTGGCGAGAGCAGAAAAACGCGAGGCACGGGCTCCATCGCCCAAGTCGTAAACGCCGCGAGCCGCCTCCGCCACTCGCGTCGCGCAGGACGTATCGTCCGGGCGCGACGGGCGCAGGAGCGATCGCACGTTCGGCGCTTTCGTCGCGCGCCCATGCCGCCGCGTCGGTCCGCGTGCGCGGCCTGGCGCGGTGCAGTATGGCCTGGTCGCACCTGTGGACGCGAATAAGACCTACGACCGACGCGGGATCGTCGGCGCAGGCCCGCTCGGGGGGACAAACCCGAGCTGGTCGCCCGTCCGGTGAGTGCTCGAGCGATCGTGGGTAGTCGCGCGTTCAAGTAGCCTCGACCAAGGCCGCGAGCTTCGCCAGCGACAAGCGCCAGCCGAGCTCGTTGTCGGCGGGAGCGAGGCCCGGCGGGAGATCGTCATGCGTGGCGATCACATCTGTCCCGTCGTCCAACTCGATGAGCGAGATCGTGATCGTCATCTCGCCGCGCAGCGTTAGGTCGGCCGTCTCGAACTCCACGATTTCCACGACCTCACGATCCGGCACGAGCTTCACGAAGCGGCCGTGGTAGGTGTCCGTGTGGGCGCTGGTCTTGCCGGTACCGGTCGGCGTGTCGTAGCTGAGCGAGACGCGAAACGCGCCGCCTTCACGCGGATCGAACGCGTGTACGTGGCTCTTCATGCCGGTCGGCACCATCCAGGTCGCCACCGCGCCTGCATCGAGCAGCGCACGATAGACACGCGCGGGCGGCGCCTTCACGCGCTGGGTCACATGGGTTGAGCTCATGCTCGGGATGGTTGCACGCGCTACGGTGCGGGCAATCGCGACACGGCATGATGGCCCGAGCGGGCCGCGCCACTATCCTTCGCGAGGTGGACGAGCTCGTCTACGACTGCGATCGCATACGATTGGGCGCGCCGCTCGCCGCGCGCTTTCAGCCGCTCGCGCGCGACGAGGAGGTCGACCGCTGGCTGGCGCGCTGGCGAGCGCGGCCGCACGGCCTCTGGGCGACCAAGCTGGTCGGCTTGCTCGAGCGCTTCGTCACCACCTACGAAGCGCACGGCCTGCTCGGCGCGTACCCGATGCACATGCTGTCCGAGCGCGCATGGGGCGAGCTCCTCGGCGGCCGCGTGCGCGCGCTGCTCGACGTAGGCGCCGGTGCCGGCTACCTCACGGAGCGCGCTCGAGCGTGGTGCGACGAGATCGTCTGCACCGAGACCTCGCGTGCGCTGCGGCGGCGCCTGGCGGCGCGCGGCTTTGCGCCGAGCGATCGCGATCTGACGGATGCGCCACTTCCCCGCACGTTCGAAGCTGTGTCGTGTCTGAACGTGCTCGATCGGACGGCGCGGCCCCTCACCTTACTGCGCTCGCTGGTCGATCACCTCGCGCCCGACGGGCGTCTGCTCATCTCTTTTCCGCTCCCTCCCGCGCCACACGTGCACGTCGCGGGCGGCACGACCGCCCCGAGCGAGCGGCTTCCATCGCTCGCGGCCGACTGGGAGACGGCCGCGCGCGAGCTCAGCGAACGCTTGTTCGAACCCGCCGGCCTCACCATCCTGCGCTTGGCGCGCGTCCCCTACTTGAGTCGCGGCGACATCCACGCGCCCATCTACGCGCTCGACGCCGCGCTGTGGGTGCTCACGCGCAGGTGATAGGCCCGCGGAGCGCGACGCGTTCGCGAGCGCACGCCGTCCGGCGAGAAGCCCTCAGCGCTGCGTGTGCTCACGTGCGCCTCTGTGTGCAAGTTTTCCACACGGCTGCCGAATCGAGCGCGGGCACGCGCAGAACGCGCGGCAATGCCAGAGATACCACCACGAACGCCTTCGCGATTGGGCTCGCATCTGCCACGATGGCGGCAGGGAGAGCAATGAGTCGACCGAACGCTTGCGTCGTAGCTGTCTTCCTCGTGTTCGCACCGTGTGTGGTTGGTTGCAGTCTCGTGACCGACTTCGACCTCAGCAAGATCCGCCCCAGAGACGGCGGACTTTCCAACGAAGGTGGGAGCTGCGACCCGGCGCGAGACAGCGCATGCAGCGCCCACTGTGGGAACGGCGTGCTGGAAGTTGGCGAAACTTGTGATCCGCCGAGCACGTGTCCGACGAGCTGCAACGACGGGACGGCATGCACGACGGACACCATGCTCGGGAGCGCCGACCAGTGTAACGTCGCCTGCCATCGGCAGGAGATCACGCAATG
>CAZYWR010001241.1:0-4692 GCA_964651185.1 uncultured Polyangiales bacterium | reverse complement strand
GGCGGCATGTACACGGCCAACACCATGGCGTCCGCGGCCGAGGCGCTCGGCATGAGCCTGCCCAACAGCTCCTCGCAGCTCGCGGAATCGAGCGACAAGGCGAGCGACTGCTTCCGCGCGGGCCAGGCGGTCCTGGCCTTGCTCAAGCGCGGCATCGTGCCTGGCGACATCCTGGTGCGCGAGGCGTTCGAAAACGCGATCACGGTGGCGGTGGCGCTCGGCGGCTCGACCAACGCCGTGCTGCACCTCTTGGCGGTCGCGCACGCCGCGGGCGTGAAGCTCGCGCTCGACGACTTCACCAAGATCGGCAAGCGCGCGCCCGTGCTGGCCGACCTCAAGCCGAGCGGCCGCTACTCGATGGCCGACCTAGTGAAGATCGGCGGCATCACACCGCTCATGAAGACCTTGCTGCAGGCTGGGCTCTTGCATGGCGACGTGCTGACGGTGACGGGCAAGACGCTCAAGCAGAACCTGAAAGACACGCCGCCCTACCCCGAGGGGCAAGACTTGGTGCTCCCGCTGTCGGACCCGATCAAGAAGGACAGCCACCTGGTCGTGCTCTACGGCAACTTGGCGCCCGAGGGCGCCGTCGCCAAAATCAGCGGCAAGGAGGGCTTTTCGTTTCGCGGCAAGGCGCGCGTGTTCGGCTCCGAGGAGGAAGGCCTGGCGCGCATCCTCGACGGCACCGTGAAGAAGGGCGACGTGATCGTGATCCGCTACGAGGGCCCGAAGGGGGGCCCTGGCATGCGCGAAATGCTCGGGCCGACCAGCGCCGTCATGGGCCGCGGGCTCGGCAAAGACGTCGCGTTCATCACGGACGGGCGATTCTCGGGCGGTACCCATGGCTTCGTGGTCGGCCACATCACGCCCGAGGCGCATGTCGGGGGTCCCCTCGCGCTCGTCAAGAACGGCGACCTGATCGCGATCGATGCGCTGAAGCGCACGCTGACCCTCGAGGTCCCGCAAAAGGAGCTCGCTGCCCGGCGCGCGAAGTGGAAGCCGCCGAAGCCGCGCTACAAGCGCGGCGTCTTGGCCAAGTACGCAGCGACCGTGTGCAGCGCGAGCTTGGGCGCGGTCACCGACCGCGACGTCTAGTAATCGTCCCACGCGGCCACGCGGGCGGCGCTCGCGTACAATCGCGCGATGCGCAACCGTACGCACGGCACGGGCGAGTTTCGCCCGGAGCAGCTCAAGCGCCTCGGCCCGGACTGCGTGTTCGAGCTAGGCGTGCTCGTCTTCCACCCCGAAAGCGTGAGCCTGGGCGCGAACGTCTACGTGGGGCACTACAGCATCCTCAAGGGCTACTACAAGAACGAGCTGGTGATCGGCGACGAGACCTGGATCGGTCAACAGTGCTTTCTGCACGCGGCGGGCGGCCTGCGCATCGGCCGCAAAGTCGGGATCGGACCTGGGGTCAAGCTCATCACGTCGCGCCACGCGGAGGTCGCGCGCAGCCAGGCGATCCTCGACGCGCCGGTCGAATTTGGCGCGGTCGCTATCGAAGACGGCGCGGATTTAGGGGTGGGTGCGATCGTGCTGCCGGGCGTGACCATCGGGGCGGGAGCGCAGGTCGGCGCAGGCGCGGTCGTCACGCGCGACGTGCCGGCTTACGCGGTCGTGGCGGGCTCGCCCGCCCGGCTCCTGCGAGAGCGACCATGAGCGCGCCAGCCCTGGCGATCGTGATCTTCGCCTACAACGAAGCCGAAAACATCGGCCCCGTGCTGCGCGAGCTGGGCGCCTGGCTCGACGTCCACGAGCCCGATTGCGAGCTCATCGTCGTCGACGATGGATCTTCCGACGCAACCGCGGAGAGCGCGCGTGCGACCCTCGCTGGGCGACGCGCGCAGGTGCTCCGGCACGCGCATAACCGCGGCATCGGCGCCGCGTTGAAGACAGGCGTGCAGGCGGCTCGGGCCGAATGGGTGACCTTTTTGCCGGCGGATGGGCAGATCGAACCGGCGGCCGTCGGTACCTTGCGCCAGGCGGCGGCACCCGGCGACGTGGACGTGGTGTTTTCGGTCTACGACGACCGCGCCGACGGGCTCGACCGTAAGCTGCTCTCGTTCGGAGTGCGCGCGCTCGTCGCGCTCGTCCATCAGGTGGTACTGCGCAGCGACGGCCCCTATCTATTTCGCCGGGTGCTGTTCGACCCCGAGCAGCTCGCGCCGGACACGTTCTTCCTCAACTTCGAGTTTCCCATCCGCGTGGTGCGGGCGGGCCTGGCTCATCGCATCGTGACCATCCGCTGCCGTCCGCGCCGCGCTGGCATCTCCAAATCGAGGAGCCTGCGGCGCATCTGGGGCGTGGCGCGCGACCTCATCGAGCTCCGGGTCGGACGCACCCGCTAGCGCGCTTTTTCGCGCTCGAACGCTGCCGCAGGTTGCACGCCTTCTACTTTTGCGGTTCGCTCGGACCATGAGTGAACAAGACGCGCTGAGCGACGAGGAGCTGGACGAGCTCGAAGGCATCCTGGCCGAGCTCGAACGCTGCCTGGCCGACGAGGACGTCGAAGGTGCACGCGCTGCCCTGGCCGCTGCCGAAGAGATCGCGGGCGCAGACGACCCGGATGTCGGCTATGGGCGGGCGTTGATCGCTTGGGAGGTCGGCGAGCTCGAGCCCGCGGTGCGCGAGCTCAAGCGCGTGCTCGAGATCGATCCAGAGTTCGCAGATGCGCACCACACCCTGGGGCTCTTGCTAGAAGAGCTCGGCGATGAGCAGGGCATGATCCACCACTTTTTGCGAACGCGCGCGCTCGACGCCAAGCTCGAACGAGAGCGCACGGTCGCGACCCCCGAGGAGATCAATCGCATCGAGCGCGCGGCGCGCCGGACGCTCGACGAGCTGCCCGACGAGTTCGCGTCGCATTTGCGCAACGTGCCCGTGATGCTCGAGGCGCGCCCCTCGCGTGCACTCGTCGAGTCCGGCTTCGATCCGCGCGCGTATGGCTTGTTCGAGGGACCCGAGCACGGGGAAGACGACATCCCCGCGCCGACGCGCGTGGTCCTCTTTACCAGCAACTTGCTCGCGAGCTTCAGCGGCGAAGAGCTCGAGGAGCAGGTCGAGGTCACGGTTTTACACGAAGTCGGCCACTATTTCGGGCTCGACGAGGACGACATGGCCCGGCTCGGGCTCGATTGAGGATGCCTCGAATCAGTTTTTAGGCCGGCGCCCGTACCGGCGTCGTGCGCGGCCCGGGCTCGCGAACCTACCATGAGGCCGCCCGGTCCGACTTCCAGCTCAGTCCTCCTCGTGCGCCTTCTTGGCCTGGCCGGCGCGGCGCAGGCGATCGCGCAACGTCGAGCGCGGGATCGAGAGCGCGCGTGAGGCGGCGGATAAGTTACCGCCGTAGCGGGCCATCGCGCGCTCGACTGCTTCTGCGTCGAGCTGGGTTGGGACGAGCGGGCCGGAGACGCGCACGATCGCACGCTCGACGTCTTCGACCTCGAGCTGCGGTGCAGGGCTGAGCGCAGCCGCGGCGCACAGCACGTTGCGTAGCTCGCGCGCATTGCCCGGCCATGGGTGCGCCAACAGGCGCGCCTCCGCGGCCACGGAGAGGGAACGCGCGCCGATCTCGTGGGCCATCCGCTGCAAGAAATGCTTGGCGAGAGGCAGGATGTCCTCCGGTCGCTCTGAAAGCGCCGGCACCTGCAACACCAGCTGGGCCAAGCGATAGTAAAGATCCTGCCGAAACGTGCCCTCGTGCACCATGGCCGCGAGGTCGCGATGCGTGGCGCACACGAGCCGCACGTCGACCGCCAACTCCGCCTCGCCGCCGACACGGCGGATGCGCCAGGTCTCGAGCACGCGCAAGAGCCGGCTCTGGAGCGAGAGCGGGAGCTCGCCGATCTCATCGAGAAATAGGGTGCCACCGTGTGCCTGCTCGAAGACGCCGCGGCGCTGACCATGCGCGCCCGTGAAGGCGCCACGCTCATGTCCGAACAGCTCGCTCTCGACGAGCTCGCGCGGGAGGCCACCCGCATTGAGCGCCACGAACGGCCCGCGATGCCGCGACCCCTCTCGATGCACGAGCCCGGCGAGCTCCTCCTTGCCCACCCCGCTCGGCCCGAGCACGAGCATGGGCCATGAAAGGGGCGCGAAGCGCCGTACCTCGGCGAGCACCAGTTGCATCGCTAGCGACGTCGCGACCAGCGGGGGCGGGTCCACCTCTGCGCCTTGATCTTGAGAGCGCGCCACCACGAGGAGATCGGTCCGGCCCACCCGTACCTGCATGCCAGCCGAGAGTTGCGCGCGACCTACGCGCACGCCCTGAACGCAGGTCCCGTTCGTGCTGTCGAGATCGCGCACCATCAGCGAGCGCCCCTCCAGCTCGAAGCGACAATGTTCGGCGCTGACGGTCGGATCGCGGAGGACGAGATCGTTGTGCGCCGCCTTGCCGACGCGCAGCGGGCGCTCGCCGACCGTGACGCGGCGCGCGTCGCCACCGCGCCCCACGAGCACGGTCCAGCGGCAACCGGCGAGCGGCTCCTCTTGACCGATAGGCACGGTCGTGCACGCATCACAACGCGCGCCTTCGACGTGCCGGCGAACGAGCTGATGGCGTTCGCCGAGGTTCAGGGGGCAACCGAGCGGTAATACGCGAGCGCTGAGCCGAGCGTGCAGCAGGTCTGTCAGCCAGACACTGCCGCCGCGCGCCTGGACGAGATACGCGCGCGCGGGTATGGCGGGTTCGTC
>CAZYWR010001240.1:0-2933 GCA_964651185.1 uncultured Polyangiales bacterium | reverse complement strand
AGCTCGCGCCGAGCGTCCACCAACGCGCCAAGCGGGTGCCGCGCAGATCGGCCTGCTCCGCTTCGAGAGCCTCGATCGCGCTCATGCCAGGCCTCGTGTAGAAGCCGTGCGCAGCACGGGCGCAGGGCTGAAGCTCAGGTTCGCATTCATGCCAGTCTGTACGTTCCGGCGGCGCGCGCTTCTTCCCTTCGCGTACGCGCGCCCTCTCGCGACTCGCCAGTACGCTTCCCATCAGCGCGCGCCGCCTTCTAGGACGTGCGCCGTCTTCGCGCGCAGCACGCTCATTGCGGGAAGGCTGATCATGGTCGTCGCGTATCTGACCATCCAGAAGCTTCGGGATGCGCAAACACCGCAAGCGCCATAGCTGCGCGGCGCGTGCAATCGATGAGGAGCAGCGACGATGATCTCTGGTGTCCGCAACGCATGGCCCGTCTACCTCGCCATCTTGCTGGGCTTCGTGCTTTCGCTGTTCGCAGTGCGCGAAGTCGCGCGACGCGTGCTGCAGGTCGACCGCGCAGCGCTCGTCGCGGCCAAGATGCCGGCCGGGCATTCGGACTCGCTCGTCCACTTGTTGCTCGCGCTCTTGGTGGTGCTCGCAGCCTCGCGTTTGTTCGGCTGGGTATTACGCAGAATCGGACAGCCCGAGGTCATCGGCGACGTCGCGGCCGGCATCGTGCTCGGACCTTCCCTGCTCGGACGCTTGATGCCCGCTTGGAAAGACTTTCTCTTCCCTTCGGGTGTCGTGCCGCTGCTCAGCGCGCTCGCACACCTCGGCGTGCTCGTGTTCATGTTCTTGGTCGGCCTCGAGCTCGATCCCAAGGCGCTGCGTGGGCGCGGCCATGCGGCCCTGATCATCTCGCACAGCAGCATCGCGCTGCCGTTCTTGCTCGGCGCCGTGCTGGCCCTGACGCTGTACCGCGAACTCGCGCCAGCAGGCGTCGCGTTCGAGCACTTCGCGCTCTTTCTGGGCGCGGCCATGTCGGTCACGGCCTTCCCGGTGCTCGCGCGCATCCTGCGCGATCGCGGCCTGCAGCATACCCCGCTCGGGACACTCGCGCTCAGCTGCGCGGCCATCGATGACGTCACCGCTTGGTGCATCCTCGCGCTGACCGTTGGTCTGGCGACCGCCTCACCTTTCAAAGGGCTCGTCACGCTGCTCTGGACCATGCAGTTCGCGCTCTGCGCCTACGCACTGCTGCGGCCGCTCGCGGGCTGGTTCGCGGCCCGCGTGGAGCGGCGGGCGGAGATCTCGCAGACAGCGATCGCCGCCGGCCTCGGCCTGATGTTCGCGTCTGCCACGATCACCGAGTTGATCGGCGTGCACGCCATCTTCGGCGCGTTCGTGGCGGGTGCGCTCATCCCCCACGACACGCGCTGGGCAGCCGCCCTCCGGAGCAAGCTCGAGGACCTCGTTCTCGTCCTGCTCCTGCCCGCGTTTTTTGCGCACACGGGGCTCCGAACCGAGCTCGGTCTGCTCGATACGCCACATGATTGGGCGCTCGGAGGCGCTGTCATCGCCGTCGCGTGCATCGGTAAGCTCGGCGGCAGCTACGTGGCCGCGCGCTACGCGGGTCTTTCGCGTGCTGACGCCTGCGCGCTCGGCGCGCTCATGAACACGCGCGGCCTGATGGAGCTCGTCGTGCTCAACATCGGCCTCGATCTCGGCGTCATCGAATCACGCCTGTTCGCGATGATGGTGCTGATGGCCATCCTCGCCACGCTGCTCGCCGGTCCCATGCTGCGCATCACGAGCCAACGATGCCAGATGGTGTGAGCGCGCTCCGCGTCCTGCGGCGCGCAGTGCAGGCGCGGCTGCGCTTGTTGATCTTCCCTTACGCGGGTGGGTCCACCGCCTCGTTTGCGCGCTGGCCGGACTACTTCGACGGCGGCGTGGAGCTGTGCGCCGTGGTGCTGCAGGGCCGTGAGCGCCGCCGTCGCGAGCGCGTCCCCGCGCACGTCAGAGGTCTGCTCGACCCGCTGTGCGGCGAACTCCGCTCGCTGGCGCCGTTGCCAGTCGCGCTGTTTGGACACAGCATGGGCGCGATCGTCGCGCACGAGCTCGCCCACAGGCTCGCGGCCGCGGGCGAGCCCCCGCGCGTGCTGATCGCGTCCGGGTCGGAGGCCCCGCACATGTCGGGTGCCGCAGAGCTCGCCGCGCTCGACGACGACGCGCTCGTCCGCATCGCCGACGAGCGCTGGGATGGCTTCCCCGATGCGCTGCGCGACAGCGGGCCGCTGCGGGCCTCGATCTTGGCGCTGATCCGCGCCGACCTCGCGCTGCTCGCGACGTGCACGCGCGAGTTCGCGTCGCCGCTACCGTGTCCGCTCCACGTGTTTGGAGGCGATCGCGATCCGCGCCTGACGCCCGCGCATTTGGACGCTTGGCGCCGCCACGGAGCCGCCGCCTTCGAGCTGCATTGGTTCCACGGGGGCCACCTGTTCCTCGAGAGTCCGGCGGATGCCGTTGCGCGCACGGTCGCTGAGCTCTTGCGCCCGCTAACTTCGACACGAGTTGACGGCGAGAATTCTGGCGACGCACCGCGCGTATAGACGACTACGCCGACAACACACGCTCAGGAGTCTACATGCGACAAGACGAAAGTCTGCACAAAGTTTTCGAGTCTCACGCCGCGCAAAGCCCGGACGCGATCGCCGCCTCGTGCGCGGGCGAGTCGCTCAGCTACGCCGCGCTCAACGCGCGCGCCAACGCCATCGCGCACGCGCTCGTGCGCATGGGCGTCGCGCGTGAGGCGCGGGTAGGCCTGTGCGTAGAGCGCGGACTCGATATGCTGGCCGCCATCCTGGGCATCCTCAAGGCAGGCGCCGCGTATGTGCCGATGGATCCGGACTACCCGGCGGAGCGGCTCGCGTGGCTATCGAAAGATGCTCAGGCCATCGTCGTCGTGACCACGTCCGCGTGCGCCGGGCGCGTG
>CAZYWR010001239.1:0-7333 GCA_964651185.1 uncultured Polyangiales bacterium | reverse complement strand
CCAGTCTTTCGCCGACGCGGCCGTGATCAAGCTCGAGCAAAACTACCGCTCGACGGGCCACATCCTGGCCGCCGCGACCGCCGTGATCGCGCAGAACTACGATCGCGAGCCGAAGACGCTCTGGACCGACAATGGCCCGGGCGCGAAGGTGCGGCTCATCCGCTGCCAAGACGAGCGCGACGAGGCGCGCGCGATAAGCCAGGCGCTGCGCACGTTGCGCGACCAGCACCGGCTCGGCGAGATGGCGATCTTCTATCGCACCCACGCCCAGAGCCGCGTGCTCGAAGAAGAGATGCGCGCCTCGCGCCTGCCTTATCGCGTGGTCGGGGGCATGCGCTTCTACGAGCGCGCCGAGGTCAAGGACGTGCTCGCGTACCTGCGCGTCCTGATCAACCCCGAGGACGACGTCAGCCTGCTGCGCATCATCAACGTGCCGGCGCGCGGCATCGGCAAGACCACGATCGACCGCGTGCTCGAGCTGGCCGCGCAGGCGGGGCAGAGCGCCTGGCGCACCTTGGCGTCGCCTGCGTGCGCCGAGGCGTTGCCCAAGGCCAGCACCAAAAAGCTCGAGGGCTTCGTCGCGCTCATCCGCGATCTCGCAGAGCGCGCGGCGAGCGGGCTCGGGCCGCATAGCTTGGCCGAGCAGCTGCTTTCGGAGATCAGCTACGTGTCGACGCTCCTGGCCGAGGACACGGTCGAAGCCGACGGCCGCATCGAGAACATCAAGGAGCTCTTGGCGTCGATGCGCGAGTTCGAGGCCGAAGCGGAAGAGCCCACGCTGGCGCGCTATCTCGAGCTCATCACTTTGCAGACCAACGCCGACGAGATCGACGGCACCGACAAGCTCACGCTGATGACCGTACACGCGGCCAAGGGCCTCGAGTTCGAGGCGGTGTGGGTCGCGGGGCTGGAAGAGCGGCTCTTTCCTATGTCGCGCGGGGATTCGCTGCTCGACGAGGAAGACCTGGAGGAGGAGCGCCGGCTCGCCTACGTCGCGTTCACGCGCGCCAAGGAGCGCCTATTTCTCAGCTACGCGCGTTCGCGCCGTCTGCGCGGGGAAGTCATGGTGGGCTTGCCGTCGCGCTTCTTGAAGGAGATCCCGGCTGAGCACGTCGACGAGATCTCGCGCGGGGACGACGGCGCGAGCTATCCCGCGAGCACGGCCGGCACGCGTTACGACTACGAAGGTGCCGTACGCTTCGGTCAGCGCGCGCCGTTCCGCCATCCTCAAGAGCGCGCTTCGACACCCCGACTCACGGGCGTGCGAAGCTCGGTACCGCCCAAGCCTGCGGGTCCGCCGCGCGCGCCCGGAGAATCGTACGTCGACCGCAGCGACGGCGACGAAGCACACGAGATCGCGCGCGGCGCCCGCGTGCGGCACGCCAAGTTCGGCGACGGCGAGGTGATCAAAGTGGAGCCGGGCCGGCCGCCGCGCGTGACCGTCAAGTTCGAACAGTACGGCTTGAAGCAAGTGGTCGCGAGCTACCTCGAGCCGGGCTGAGCGCAGACGATCTGCCGCGAAGGAGCCACGGACGGCCCAAGCGCAAGCGCACCTCCTGCGGCCTCTGAGCATTGCGTTTGAACAGCGGCGAGCCGCAACGACCGCAAAACACGCGCGCTTGTCCCGGGCTCCATTCGTATTGGGCCAGGAGCTCCTCACCTCGCACGATCCGGAACGACGCGGCGGGGACCGCGCCATTGGTCGCGAACTCCGCCCCGGAGGCCTTGCGGCATTGCACGCAGTGGCAGCGCGCCATCGCCGTCAGAGGTCCATCGGCTTCATAGCGAACGCCACCACACAGACAGCTTCCACGCAACATGAGGCACCTCCCGAGCTTTCGCGCATTTCCTCGCTGCGTTCTTTCGTCTGGCCCTGGGCGAGTCGCGCATGACCAACGATATCAGCGAACGACTGCACGCCTTTCGGTATACGGTGCGCAGGTGGCAGATTCGGTTCGCGGGTCGCTCGCAGCGCGAAAGTTCTTCGACAACCTCGACATCCTCGAGCGGATGGGCGTCGAGGTCGCTCCTATTCTCGCGGCCTGCGGTTGGAGTCGCGCGCGGCTCCGCGATCCGTTCGCGCGCGTGGACGCGGCGCTCGATCATACATTCTGGTCCGCGGTGGAAGACGCCACCGGCGACCCCGCGATCGGAGTGCGCGTCGGGCTCGAGATCGCGCATCGCGGGCGCCGCAGCGTCGACATGTACATCGCGCTCTACTCCGGCACGCTGCGCGACCTCGTCGCGAATGCGGAGCGCTTCGCCAAGCTCTCCGACGACCGCGGGCACGTACAGTTGATCGAGACCGGCGCGCTCGCCACCGCCCGCATCTATCGGGACGGCGGCTATCCGCGCGCGAACGGCTACGTGGAGAGCTTGTTCGCGGCGGGAGTCTGTAACTTGAAGCAGCGGGTGCCAGGATTTCGCTTATCGCAGGTGCGACTACGCCGCCTGCGTCCCGCGGATCCGAGCGCCTACGTAGATGCATTCGGCATCATGCCGATGTTTGGCGCGGCGAGTCCAGAGCTCAGCTTCAGTCGCGATCTGCTCGATGTCCCACTCGCGGGGGCGGACATCGCGCTCGCGGAGCTCTTGAAGGAATACGCGAGCGAACTCGTGCGCAAGGTCCCCGCGATCGATCCCCTGCTGTACGCGGTGCAGGCTGCGCTTTCGGAAGGCCTCGAACGCGGCCAGGTCGGGCTGGCGACGATCGCCCGCGCCACGGGCACGAGCGCTCGAACGCTGCGCCGCAGGCTCGCGAACATGGGCACGAGCTTTCAAGAGCAGCTCGACAGCGTGCGCTACGATCGCGCCGCGCAGCAGCTGCGCGTCGGGCAAGAATCGGTGGCGCGCATCGCCGAGCGCTTGGGCTTCGCGAGCACGACCGCGTTCCAGCGCGCGTTTCGCCGCTGGACGGGCATGACTCCGTCGGCCTTCCGACTGGGCGAGCGAGCGGAGGGTGCGCCGACAGGCGAGGCGCACGAGTTCTTCGCGCAGCTGCGCGAGCGCAAAGCGACACGCGCCTAACCGCTAACCTGAGGCAGTTCCCTCGCGCGCCCGCTGGATCTGCCAGTTCGGACCGACGCAGATGGCCGCAAACGCGGCCTATTTGGCCTCCGAGGCGGCCGCCCTCCATCTGTCTTCCATGCATCATCGCGCGCAGGAGAGTCAGATGATCGCCAAGCTTGGACTTCGAACATATGTGCTGCGCGTCGTCGCAAGCAGCTGGTTATGCGCGAGCTGCGGCGAGAGCGCGGACAGGTCCGACGAGGGCCGAACGCAGCAGGCGTCGCGCGCGTCGCCCCCGGTGAGCGAGCCGGAGACCGATGGGCGCGCGGATGCGCCCGAGACCGACCAGCTCGCGCCGGCTCTGTCCGGCTCGGCACCAGGCCCGAACGACGAGAATGGGGGCGCGCGGGCTTCCGCGCCCACGGACCCATCCGCGGACCCGAGCATCGTGGCGGATCCTAGGCACGAGGACGGAGGAGCGTCGATGCCGGCGCGGCCGCCCGAGTCGACGAGCGACGCTGCGCCTGCAGCAGACGGTGACGGTCTGACCTGTTATCCACTGCTCGCGCATAACGGCGACAACCAAACACCCTACGCCGTCGGCGTGGCGACCGATGCCTACGTCGCGTTCACCTTCGCGGCTCCCTGGCGAGACACCTCGTACGCCGTGACCTTTCGTCCCGTGATCGACAACAGCCAAGTGGTCCACCATTGGCTTCTCTATCAAGACAACAGCGCAGGGACGCCGGGCGGAGCGGTGCAAGAGATCGTCGGTGTGCATCCCGATGCCCAGCTCATTTCGGCCTGGACGCCCGGGACCGATCCGCTCGACTTTCGCAGCAGGGGCCTCGACGTTGGGCTGGAGCTGCCGAGCGACACCACCTACACGCTCGAGTTCCACTACAACAGCCGCGATCCCGCGGCCACCGATCGCTCCGGCGTCGAGGTCTGCACGTCGAACGACAAGCCGGCGCACTCCGCGGGTTACTCATGGCTCGGCTACGAGAACTGGCTCGTGCCATCTGCGAGCTGGACGGGCACTTGCGCGCCGAGCGCGAGTGAACCGATCCGCATCCTCGCGATCCTGCCGCACATGCACTACAAGGGCCGGCACATGAAAGCGACGCTGCGGCGCGCCGACGGAAGCGAAGAGGCGTTCCACGATCACGACTTCGACTTCAACTACGAGACGCTCTATCCAGTCGACGTGATCCTGCAGCCGGGCGACTCGGTGATCACGACCTGCACGTACAGCGAGCCGGCCACGTACGGGCCCGGGGTCACCGACGAGATGTGTTACATGTTTACCGTTGCGTATCCGCGCGGCGCGTTGGTCAGCCCCGACCTCGCCGGCGGCATCATCCACGGCGGCACGTCGTGCTTCGGCCAATAGCGCCAGACTCACTTCGAACAGAGCAGTCCGCGCGCGATCGAAAGCGGAAGGCGCGCGTCGCTCGCTATTCGGCCGCGGCGGAGCTCCCCGACGAGCCTGAGCTCTCCGGCTTTGCCTCCGACTTCGTCTCGGCCTTTTCCGACTTCGTCTCGGCCTTCGCCTCCGACTTCGTCTCGGCCTTCGTGTCCGAGCTCTTGGGCTCGCCTTCGCTCTTTGTGCTCGGCTTCTTGCTGCCGTAGCCGTCTGCGTACCAGCCCCCACCCTTGAGCACGAACCTGCTGCCCGAGATCAGCCGGCGCGCCTTCGGGGCACCGCACTTGGGGCAGTCTCGCAGTGGTGCTTCGGTGATGCGCTGTTCAAATTCCCACGTATTCTCGCACGCTTCACACGCGTATTCGTAGGTCGGCATGGCTCCTGCTCCGCGCGCCAACGTAAGTTCCGCGCGAGCGAAGTCAAGCGCGCCCGTGCGCTTGCACGCGAGGTCGTCGGGGCGACGACGCGTGGCATGCTGGGGCGAGAGCCGCGCAGAGCGCGCGGGCCGCGCGCGTCGTGGCGCGCGTTCGTGCGCGAGCAGGAAGGAAAGCGCGCCGGCGCGCCAGCAACGACAAGGAGAGCCATGAGCCTCGAACTGTGGAACCGGTATCGGCAGTACCTGTGCGTGGTCGAGAGCGTGGGGCTGAGCCTCGACATCTCGCGCATGAAGTTCGCGCCCGACTTCTTCGCGCGCATGCAGGACCCGATGGCGCGCGCGTTCGCGGATATGGACGCGCTCGAGCAGGGCGCCATCGCCAATCCGGACGAGCGACGGATGGTCGGCCATTACTGGCTGCGCGCCCCCGATCTCGCGCCCAACCCCGAGCTGCGCAAGGCGATCGAGAGCACCGTGGGCGCCATTCGCGCGTTCGCGCAGCGCGTGCACGCGGGCGAGCTCAAGCCGCCGCGGGCGCCGCGCTTCACGCAGCTCTTGCTCGTGGGCATCGGCGGCTCAGCGCTCGGCCCGCAGCTCGCGGCCGACGCGCTCGGTAGCGAGCGCGATCGCTTGGTGCCGCACTTCCTCGACAACACGGACCCAGACGGCTTCGACCGCGTGTTCGCACGGCTCGGCGATCGCCTGGCGGAGACCTTGACCGTGGTGGTGAGCAAGTCGGGCGGCACGAAGGAGACGCGCAACGGCATGCTCGAGGCGCAGAACGCGTACCGCCAGCGCGGGCTCCCGTTCGCAGAGCACGCGGTCGCGGTCACGGGCGAGGGCAGCGAGCTCGATCAAGTGGCCGTGCGCGAGGGCTGGCTCGAGCGCTTTCCGATGTGGGACTGGGTGGGGGGGCGCACCTCGGAGCTCTCTGCGGTCGGGCTCCTGCCGGCGGCGCTTCAGGGGATCGACATCGACGCGCTGCTCGACGGCGCGCGCGCCACGGACGTCGCTACACGCGTGCACGATGTCATGAAGAACCCGGCCGCGTTGCTCGCGCTGATGTGGCACCACGCCGGCCAGGGCCGCGGCCTCAAAGACATGGTCGTCCTGCCCTACAAAGATCGCTTCCTGTTGCTGTCGCGCTACCTGCAGCAGCTCGTGATGGAATCGCTCGGCAAAGAGCGCGATCTGGACGGGAAAGTGGTGAACCAAGGCCTCGCCGTGTACGGAAACAAAGGCTCGACGGACCAGCACGCGTACGTGCAGCAGCTGCGCGAAGGTCTGAACAACTTCTTCGTCACCTTCATCGAAGTGCAGAAAGATCGCGCCGGGCCTCCGTTCGCGGTGGAGCAGGACGTGACCAGCGGCGATTACCTGCTCGGCTTTCTGCTCGGCACACGCCGCGCGCTCTACGAGAACGGGCGCGAGTCGCTGACGCTCACGGTGCGCGACGCCAGCCCGCGCACGCTGGGCGCGCTGATCGCGCTGTTCGAGCGCGCGGTCGGCCTCTACGCGAGCCTCATCCACATCAACGCCTACCACCAGCCGGGCGTCGAGGCGGGCAAGAAGGCGGCCGCAGCCGTGCTCGCGCTGCAGCGCGCGGTGTTGGCTGCGCTCAAAGCGAGCCCAACCCCGCAGAGCGCCGAAGAGCTGGCGGCTCTGGCGGGCTCGCCGCACGAGGTCGAGACGGTCTTTCAGCTGCTCGAGCACCTCGCCGCGAACCCCGACCGCGGCGTGCACAAGCACGAGGGGGCGACCGCGTTCGACGCGCGCTACTCGCGCTGAAGCGGCCGCCCGCGCGGCGCCCGCGCGCCGCGCTCGACGTTTACTTGCCCTTCAACGCTTCGTCGATCGCCGTCTTGAAGGCTTCGACCGGCTGCGCGCCCTGGAGCAGCTTGCCGTTGATGAAGAACGAGGGCGTGCCGATGCGGGCGCCCGCCTTGTCGACCGCGTCGATGTCGGCCTTGACGCGCGCCTCGTGCGTTTTGTTGTCGAGGGCGGCCTTGAACTTGGCCATGTTGATGCCGCCCACCTGCTCCGCGTACTTCTCGAGATCGGGCCGCGTGAGCGCACGCTGATTGGCGAACAGGAGGTCGTGGTAGGCCCAGAATTTGTCGGCGCCTGCCTGTTCGTAGACCTCGCGCGCCGCCTCCGCCGCCGGCTCCGCCTCCTTGTGGAAAGGCAGCGGATAGTTGCGCCAGACGATCTTGATCTTGTCTTTGTACTCGTCGCTGAGCTGTTTGATCGTCGGGGTCACGCGGCTGCAGAAGGGGCACTGGAAGTCGCTGAACTCCTGGATCACGACCTTCGCGTTCTTGCCGCCCTTGGCGGGCGCGTCCTTGGCCTCTGGGATCGCATAGATCTTGTTCGCGTCGGGCTCTGCCGCGGCCGACGGTTGCGCCGCCGGCGCGGGCTTGGTGGCGCCGTCCTTGATGATCTCCTCGTAGAGCTTGGCCTTGGGGGTTCCGGCGGCGACCTTGGCCTTGGCCTTGGCCAGCTCCTCGTCGATCAGCTTCTCG
>CAZYWR010001238.1:0-1589 GCA_964651185.1 uncultured Polyangiales bacterium | reverse complement strand
AAAAGCCGGCCGCTGAGCGGTCGCGCGCGACGAGGGGTCTGTCCCCTAATTCCCTAGCTCGTCACAGCGCGTGCGTCTTCAGCTTGAGATCGCGGTGAACGACGGCGACGACGCTGTCGTCGAGGGCGGCATACCCCTGGGGGATCTCGTGGCCGCCCGATACCAGCATCACGTAGTGGAGCACGGGCGAGCCAGGGCGCGGTTTCTCTTCGCCAGGCTCGGCGGGATCTTGCAGGCCGACGTGCTCGGTGTAACCGAAGGGCCCGCCGCGCCGCAGCGCGTACATGCCGCGGCCGTTGCAGAGGATCATGTTGAGCGTGCTCGGCGCGCCGGCTCCCTGTGCCAGCTCATCGATCGTACGCACAGCGTCTGCGATCGACTCGAGCACCGCCGAGGTGTTGGGCTCCGCCGCCTCGAGCTGATTCCGGGTGTGGAGGCCTGCGAGCACCATGTGGAAAAAGAGCTCGCTGTCCGAGCTGCCGCGGATGTTGCGCCGTAGAAAGTCCGGCAAGCCGCCGAGCAGCCGCTCCTTGATCTCTTCGAACGCGCGCACTGTGCCCACGTGTGCAAAGAGCCACTGGCGCAGCCGGAAGGGATGGGTGTTGTCGATGCTAAAACCGCCGACCGTCGCTTGACGCAAGTGTGCGATGGCGCAGTCGGTCTTGATTTTGTTCGCGATGACATCCCAGTCGATCGGCTCGCCGTCGGGCGCGGGCTGCTTTTTGTGCAGCACCTCATCCCCTTGATAGAAGCCGATGCCCCACGCCCCGCGTTGATCTACGGGCAGGCCCGCGATCGCGAGCCGCTCTTGATGGAACGCGTCGCGAAGTCGGTCCGCGCGGTTCGCCATGTATCCAATCAAACGCGCCATACCACCCCGCTCGGACCTCCCACACGACAATGACCTGATCTCGGCACTGGACCGCAGCTACCCCCGCAGGCGTACGCACGTACGCGCTCGGTGGCCTCCGGTGCGCTCGCGCGCAGGCCAGCTCTCGCTGGGAAGACTCATGTTCGTCTCTCGGTGACTTCGGTTGATTCGTGCCCCGAAACGCGTGCCGTTCGTGCGCGAGCCGGGAAAACTGATGGGAACGACGATGGGTAGGGAAAGCGTGCCGGTCAGCCGCGATCGCGTCCGCGCCGGAGCGCGGCCAGCAGCTCGCGATCGCGAGCGACTCGAGCACGTTGACACAAGTAGACTCCGGCGCGCAGCGCGATCATCGCTAGCGCGGCCCCGATAAGCACGACGAGCAGCGCATTCGCGTGCCAATGCTCGAGGGCGAGCATACTGAGACTGTACCACAAGAGGCCCGCGCGGCGCGCACGCTTTGCCCGGTTTTTTTCGCGCTCCGCGCGATCGTGGCAAGCTCGGCACGTGAGCCGGGAGATTTCGCGCGCGCAGCGAAGAGCGGGCGTTGAGAGTGCGTCTCGCCCGCGTCACCCTGCACGCCCGGATACGATTGCGCGCGCGCGCCGCTGCGCGCATCCGGACACCGAGTCGCTCGCGCGCGTGGACCGCGCATGGCTGGGCGAGTTCCTCGAGCACCTGCGCGTCGAGCGCGGCCTCGCTCACAATACCTTGGCGGCCT
>CAZYWR010001237.1:0-3432 GCA_964651185.1 uncultured Polyangiales bacterium | reverse complement strand
GTTCGCCCAAGGCATCGAGGGCGGCATCGCGCGCGGCGACTAAGAGCTCGAGTTCCGGTCCCTCGCCGTGCTCGGGCTCGCCCACGCGAATGATGCGCAGCGGCGAGCGCCCCACGTTCGCGCCGCCGAACGAATCGCGGTCGCGCGCCTCGATCCACACGGCCAGGGTCTGGCCCGGGCGGGCGCCGAACGCGGCCGGCACCACCTCGGTGCTGCCATCCGCGCGCTGCGTCGTCGCGGCCGCCGGATAGCTCGACAAACGCAGCCGGCGCTCGCGGTTCGGTCCGAGCTGGACCACCAGCTCGACGCCATCGAGCGCGTGATCGTCTCGCGCGCGATAGACGAAGGGCACGCGCTGTTCCGGTTCCGCCTGCTGATCGCTGAGCGGTGCGACCAGCTCGACCACGGGGGCCGCGTCTTTCTCGACGCTGAGCATGCGCGGGCGGGGGTCGGTCACCCAGGCGTCGCCCACGCGGGCCCGCAGCGCGAGCGAAGCGCTCTCTTCGGCCGTGATCGCCACCGTGAACGAACCGTCTTCGCCGCGGCTCCAGGGCAGACTGTGCTCGCCCAATCCGAGCACGGCGCGCTCCACGGGAAAGCGCGGCACCAGGGTCAAGCTCAGCTGCGCGCCCTCCGGCACGCGCAAATTGCGCAGCTCGGCGATGTCTTCCGCAGGGCGCGCGAGTCCGGCCGGATAGACGACGCGCGCGCGCAAGCTCGACACCCAGAGCCCCACCAGCGCGCCCTGTTCGTCGCGCGCTGCCGGATGCAGCATGGCGTAGAGTCCGGCCGCCGCGTCTTCGCGCGTGCCCAGCGCGAGTGCGCAGGCGAGCGCCAGCGCGCTCGCGCCCGAACAGCTCGCGCGGAAATGGCGCGGGGCCGGCACCAGCGCCGGAAGAGGCACGCTCGCGAGCTCCGCGCTCACCGTGCGCAACAAGCTTTCGATCAGCTCCGGCGACCCGTTCGGGGTCTTGGCCAGCTCGGCCGCCGAACGAGCGCGGGCGGACAGCGCGGGATGCCGCGGCTTCAACAACTTGGCGCGCCGCGGGCCCGCGAGATCCTCGAGCGAGCCCACGCCGATCGCGGCCGAAAGCGCGGCCCCCACGAGCACGCTCGCCCACGTGAGGACGGCGCCCAGCAGGGACACGCTAGGCCCCGCGGCCAATGCGCACACCAAGAGCAGCAGCCCCGCCGTGCCCGCTGCGAAAGCGATGCCGCGCGCCAGCTTGAACCACAGCACGCGTCGACCGACCCGGGTCAGGTACTGTGCTAGGGCGTGCGAGGCCGAACGAAGGGCTCGCTGCGAGTCGTGCACCCGTCCAATCTACACGAAGGCCCCAGGTCGCGCCCCAGCCGCCGTGGGCCAGATTGACCCTTCGGCCTCCCGGATGAAACTATGGCGCCGCTTTCCCCGGTTCCCCGTCAAGGTGTTCAAGAGCCCAGCATGACCTCAATCGCCTCCTCTCGCGCCGCCGCCGATCTGGCGCTGGCCGTCTATCTCGAGCCGCACGTCGAAGGGCGGCGCGTGCTCCTGCTCGGTGAGGCGCGGGGCGTCTTGGCAGAGCGCTTCGACCGCCTCGCGACCCAGCTCGAGATCATCGACCCGGGAGCGCGCGCGCCTTCGCGGGGCGACGTGCCCGAGCTGCCCTTCGACGATCGCAGCTTCGATTTGGTGCTGGTGTGCGACGCATCGACCTTACCCGACCCCACGTCCGGGGCGGTGCGTGAGCTCCATCGCGTGCTGGCGCGCACAGGTCTGCTCGTGGTCGCGATCGATGCGGAGGGGCCAGCGCGCGAGCCGCCAGGTGGCGCCCGCGAGGCGCATGGCGGCGCGCACCCGCGTCGGCGGCGCCGCGCCCAGCCGCCGCAGGTCGCGCTCGAGAGCTTGCTGCGCGGCGAGTTCCGCAACGTGCGCTGGCTCGCAGAGGCGCCCCTGTCGGGCTACGCCGTGGGCGAGCTCGAGCGCCGCGAGGGCGAGGAGTTCACCATCGACTCGTCGCTCGTGCGCGAGCTGCGCAGTGAGCCCGAGCGCGTGCTCGGCCTGGCGAGCGAGGCGCGTCTGCCGCTGGAGTCGCGGCTGTGGATCGAGCTGCCGGGCGCGCAGGCGCGCGAGGAGCAGCGTTCGCAAGCGGGCTTGGTCGAGGAGCTCCGGCGCGCCGAGGACGAGGCGCGCGAGGCCCTGCACCGAGAAGCCGACCTGTTGCGCAAGCTCGAGGTCGAGCGGCGGGCGCGGCAGGAGGCCGAGCAGCTCGTCGAGCGTGCGCGTTCGCTCGAACGAAAGCTCTTGGCCGCGGAGGCCGACTACGACGACGCGGTCGCGCGCGTGCGTTACTTCGAGAGCGCGATCGGCGAGCACGAGGCCCAGGCTGCCCACGATCGCGAGCGCCGCGAGGCGCGCGAGCGCGAGCTGGCGCAGCTCAAGAGCGATCTGGCCGCCGCCGCGGCGCAACGCGAGCGCTCGACCGCGGAGCGCGACCAGGGCCGCGCGGAGCTCGAGGTCACGGCGCGCGAGCTCGAGCAGCAGGAAGCGCGGCTGGTCGAGCTGGGAAAGCAGCTGCGCGAGGTAGAGCAGGAGAAGAAGCGGCAGGAGGGCACCGCGCGCGACCTGCTCGAGGAGCTCAGGCGGCTCGAACACGACAAGAGCGCGGCGGTGGAGCACGACGCGCGGGTGGCCGAGCTCGAGGCGGAGCGCGATCGCGCGGTGACGCGCGCGCTGGAGGCGGAGGTCGCGCGCGAGGCGGCGCAGATGCGGGCCGACGAGCTGCGCGGCGAGCTCGAGGAGCTGGCGGCGCGCAAGCCGGAAGCGAGCGTCCGGGAGCAAGCCGCGCTTCAGGAGACGCGCGAGGCGCTCGCGCTGCAGAGCGCTGAGCTCGCGCGCGCCCGCTCGGAAGGGCTGCGCCAGCGCGGCGAGTCGCAAGGGCTACGTCTGCGTCTGGAAGAGGCCGAACGCGCGCTCGAAGCGCGGACCTCTCCGGGAGAGGAGCTGGCGCGCGCCACCCGCGAACGCGCGGAGCTGCGCTTGCGGTTGGGCCAGACCGAAGCCGCCCTCCACGCTTTGCGCGAGGCCGCAGCCCGCGCGCGCGAGCCCGATGAGGTGTCGCTGCGGGAGCGGGAGCGGCTGCGCGCGTTGGAGCGGGAGCTGGCCGACGCGGAGCGCAGGGTCGAAGAGCTCAGCCGCGAGCTCGAGGAGGCCGATCGCTTCACGGAGCTGCACGCCGAAGACGCCGAGCGCCTGGCGAAGGCCGAGGTCGACCTTGAGCAGACGCAGGCGCGGCTCGATGATTTGGGGGACGTGCTGGGCGCGCTGGAGGAGGAGCTCCGCGACGCGCGGGAGCAGCTCGGCCGGCGGGAGCGCGAGCTCACGCGGTTGCGCGAGCAGGCCAGTCCGGCCGAACCGGGAGAGCTCGAGCGTGCGCGGGAGCAGCTCGGCCA
>CAZYWR010001236.1:0-3633 GCA_964651185.1 uncultured Polyangiales bacterium | reverse complement strand
CTGCACGCGCGCTCCCGCCCCTGGCCGAGCTGCGCCGATCCTTCGTGCAGGCGCCGTCGCCGCGCGCGGCACAGGCTTTCGAGCGGCGGGCCTTGCGGGCTGCGCTGTGGCTCGCACCCGCTGCTTTGCTGTCGGCGAGCCTGGGCGCTTGGTCGGTCTTGCGCTGATGCGGCCTTGTCGGCACGCGCCGCCTTGTGCCGTTCGAAGGCGATCGCGGTGGCTCGCGCCATGGAGTACGTTGCGCGAATGCGAGAGCGGCTCGAGCGGGCCTACGCGATCGGCGACCAGCGCACGGCGCGCGCCCTGGCCCGAGGCATCCTGCGCGGCGCGGGAGACGAGCGCGGCGATTTGGCGCTCGAAGCGCGCGCCCGGGAGGTGCTCATGCTCACGGCACCCGATCCGTTTCTCGGTCTGGTCGGCCTGCTCGGCCTCGGTCTGATGGCTTGGCTCGTGTACAACTACGTATGGTGAAGATCGCGAGCGTAGCGTTGGGATTGTTGTTGCTGTCGGCGTGTCAGGGCGCGGGGAGGGGCACGGCGCGCGCGCCGCAGCGACGCGAGATCGAGCGCCTCTATCCGCTGCGCGCCGGGTCCATCTGGACCTACGACGTAGAGACCGGCGACGGCCCCCCCACGCTCGCGATCACGCGCGTGCTGGCGAGCGCCGACGGGCACGCGGAAGTGAGCTCCGGCGGGCTGCCAATCCGGTACGAGCAGCGCTCGGACGGACTGTTTCGCGAAGACCGCAACGGCTACGTGCTGAAGCTCCCGCTGCGCCCGGGCGCGACCTGGGACGCAGGCCAGGGCACCACCGCGGAGGTCACGGAGATCGACAAGCAGGTGACCACGCCCGCCGGCGAGTTCAGCGGCTGCATCGAGGTGCGGGAGGGCGGAGGCGACGTGGGGAAGGTGGTGCGCACGGTGTTCTGTCCGGACGTGGGCCCGGTGGAGCTCGAGTCGAGCCTCGCGCTGGCCGTGAGCGGCGGCACGGCGCGCGTACTCGCGCGGCTACGCGGCTACGACTTCTCCAACGCGCTGGCGAATCCCTAATCGCTAGGTTCGGCCGCCGCGCGGGGGGACTCTTTCGGCGGCCGCGCGCGGTGCGCTGTCCGAAGCTGCAGCGATCGCTGTACCCGATCGCGTCCGGCGCCCTCCCGCCCGCGCTAGAGGCCCGTTTTTCCAGCCTTTGCGGGCGATTCGCGCTTGCTGAGGGAGCCCCGGCCAGATATGCTGGTGCATCTTTAATACGCGCGCGTGCGCGCGCGAGAAGGCGGATTCCCGCGCCGTTGCGGCGACGGGCAGTCTCCTGTGCCGGATTGGCGACGGGCGATCTCTCCTGCACCGGGCGCGGTGGCGGCGGGTGGGCGCACGTCTATCGAGGCCGGCGGTAAATGGTCCCGCCGGCCTCGCCGGCGGCTTGAGGCGTCGTAGGTCCGCGCCGGGAGCGATGCGTAAGGTCCCCATGTCCGATCCGAAAAACGGCTCGTCCGATTCGAAAAACGGTTCCGCCTCGAGTTACAACGAGAGCTCCATCCAGGTCCTCGAAGGCCTTGAAGCGGTGCGCAAGCGCCCCGGCATGTACATCGGCGACGTGCACGACGGCACCGGCCTTCATCACCTCGTCTGGGAGGTCGTCGACAACGCCGTCGACGAACACTTGGCAGGCTTCTGCATGAACGTGTTGATCACGATCCACGCGGACGGCTCGCTCACCGTGCTGGACGACGGGCGCGGCATCCACACCGGCATGCACCCGCGCGGCGTGAGCACGGTCGAGGTCGTGATGACCGTCCTGCACGCGGGCGGCAAGTTCGACAACGACAGCTACAAAGTCTCCGCCGGCTTGCACGGCGTGGGCGTCAGCGCCGTCAATGCGGTGAGCGAATACCTCAAGCTCGAGATCTATCGCGAAGGCAAGACGCACTTTCAGGAATATCGGCGCGGCAACCCGCAGGCGCCTCTGGCGGTGATCGGCACGACCGAGCGCAGCGGCACCAAGATCACGTTCAAGCCGGACCCGGAGATCTTCTCGAGCACCGAGTTCTCGTACGAGATCCTCAACAACCGCTTGCGCGAGATCTCGTTCTTGAACGCCGGCCTGCGCATCGAGCTCACCGACGAGCGCGACGAGCGCAAGACCGAGTACCACTTCGAAGGCGGCATCACCGAGTTTGTGTCCCAGCTCAACAAGAGCCGCCAGCCGCTCCACGACGAAGTCATCCGCGTCAAAGACACGCGCGACAACATCGAAGTCGACATCGCGATGCAGTGGAGCGACGCCTACAGCGAGCAGATCTTTTGTTACACGAACAACGTCGCGAACAAAGACGGCGGCACCCACCTGACCGGCTTGCGCACGGCGCTCACGCGTACCGTCAACCAGTATGGCGAGGCCCACGGTCTGCTCAAAGAGCTGAAGGGCTCGGCGATGAGCGGCGAGGACGCGCGCGAGGGGCTCACGGCGATCCTGTCCATCAAGCACCCCGACCCGAGCTTCGATTCGCAGACCAAGTCGAAGCTGGTGTCGAGCGAGGTGAAGGGTATCGTCGAGCAGATCGTGTGCGAGCGGCTCGGCGCCTTTCTCGAGGAAAACCCGCAAACCGCGCGCAAGATCATCGCCAAGACGTTGATCGCCGCCAAGGCGCGCGAAGCGGCGCGAAAAGCGCGCGAGATGGTGCAGCGCAAGGGCGTGCTCGATATCTCGAGCCTGCCCGGCAAGCTCGCCGATTGCCAGGAGCGCGACGCCGGAAAGAGCGAGCTCTACATCGTCGAGGGCGACTCCGCCGGCGGCAGCGCCAAACAGGGCCGCGACCGGCGGTTTCAGGCCATCTTACCGTTGCGCGGCAAGATCCTGAACGTCGAGCGCGCGCGCTTCGAGAAGATGCTCTCGAGCGCGGAGATCGGGACCCTGATCACTGCGCTCGGCTGCGGGGTGGATGGCGGCGGCAACTTCGATATCGAGAAGCTGCGCTATCACCACATCATTCTGATGACCGACGCCGACGTCGACGGCTCGCACATCCGGACCTTACTGTTGACGTTCTTCTACCGTCAGATGCCGGATCTCATCCGCCGCGGCTACCTCTACATCGCGCAGCCGCCGCTCTACAAGGTCAAGCGCGGCAAGAAGGAGCAGTTCCTCAAGGACGACGAGGCGCTCAGCCGCTACCTGTTCGACGCCGGCATCGACGGCCTGATCGTGCGCGCGAAAGAGGGCGGGATGCCGCTGCTCGGAGATCCGCTGCGCCGTTTGGTCGAAGACGTGGGGCGTTTTCGCGCGCTGCTCGGCAAGCTCGGGCGCAAACAGGACGCGCGTGTGATCGAGGCGTTCGTGCGCTCGACCGATCTCGGTCGCGACGACCTCGGCGAGAGCGGCGCGCTCGAGGCGGCCAGCGATCGCATGCGCGCCTATCTGGAGCGCGTGTACCCCGACTTCGGACAGTTCGATGCGAAGGTCGAGCGCGACGAGGAACACGGGAGGAACAAGCTGACGGTGCGCAGCCGCTTCGCGGCGAGCGCGCGCGTCACCGTGTTCGATTTCGAGTTCTTGGCCAGCGGTGATTTCGAGAAGCTGCGCGAGATCGAGGTCGGCCTGCGCGCGCTCGGCGCGCCGCCCTTCTACGCGCTCGACAAA
>CAZYWR010001235.1:0-2516 GCA_964651185.1 uncultured Polyangiales bacterium | reverse complement strand
GGGCTGCAGAAGTTGTCCACATGCAGCTGTGGACGAAAGCTCGAGCGAGCGTTGTTTTCGATGAACAAGCTCTCGAAATCGTAGCAACATTCTCTTTCCCACACCGGCTCACCGGGTTGTGGACAAGAACCGGCGCAAGAGCGCTAGGGTGGCCCGCGATGAACGAAAACGTGCTCTCCACGCTCGATCAAGCGCACGCGCACCGCCTCGACGGCGACGAGCAAGCGGCGCTCCGGCTGGCGATCGCCTGCGCGCGCGCGGCGCCCGACGCGCCCGGTCCGGTCGCGCTGATCGCGCGCATTCTGGTCGATCAAGAGCGCGCCTTTCCAGCGCGGCCCGTCGCCGGGCGCCTCGTCGATGCGTTGATCCGGCGCGGCGACCTGCCAGGCGCGGTAGTGGCAAGCACGGTTGCGCTGGACGCAGGCGAGCAGCAGCGTCCGCTTTTGAAGGCGATCGCGCGTGCCTTCGCCAAAGGCTCGCCGCGCGTCGGTCAGGGCACGGTCAGCCCGCCGCCTTTCCCGCACCTGCCCCCGCTCGCACCCGAACTCGCCGAGCTGCACGGCGAGCCGCTGTGGGCCGCCGCGGAAGACGTCCTCACCGCCTATCTCTCGGCCGACGACCCCCTCCCCGACGACGGACCGCTGCCGGCGCTGCCGCTGTTCAGCGCGCTCGGCCCGCGCGAGCTCGAGCAGCTGCTGTCGGCAGTGCGCATCGAAGAGCTCTCGAAAGGCCTCGAGATCGTGCGCCAGGGCGATCCGGGCAACGAGGCCTTCGTGGTCGCGCGCGGCTTGCTCAAGGTGGTGCGCCGCGAAGGCGCCGACGAGACGCTGCTCGCGCAGCTCGGCCCGGGCTCGGTGTTCGGCGAGATGGCGTTGATCAGCGAGAGCCCGCGCAGCGCCAGCGTGGTCGCGCTCGAGCCGACACAATTGTTGGTGCTGGCGCGCGACGAGCTCGAGCGAGCGGCGGCCGACGCGCCGGAGCTCAGCGTTCAACTCTCGAGCTTCTGCCGCGAGCGCATGCACGCGAACCTGGTTCGCCACGCGCGCGTGCTCTGGGGCCTCACGCCCGCCGAGCGCAGCGAGCTACTCGCGCAGCTCGACGTGCGCCTCTTCGAAGCGCAGGTCCCGCTGATCCGGCGCGAGCAGGAGGCCGCTCACATCTTCCTGATCGCGAGCGGGGCGGTGTCGATCTCGGTGCCCGAGGATGGCGATCGTCTGGTGTTGGCGACGCTCGGACCCGGCGAGGTGGTCGGTGAGATGTCGCTCATCTTGCGGCGCCCCTCGACCGCGGATGTGATCGCGCTTTACCCGACGGTCACCTACGCGCTCGGCCGCGAAAAGCTCGCAGAGCTGATGCACGTCTACCCTGCCCTCCTGGTCGAGCTGTACGATCTCGCGACGCGTCGCGACGAGGAGATCCGCGCGACCACCAGCGAGGCACTTTCGAGCGACGAGATCTTGATCTAAACCGAAGCGGTGATGGCCGCGTCAAAACGCGCGCAAACGAAATGACGTCGAAGCGCGCGCCGGCGCGAGCGAGCGAGCAGGTGTCCATGCCGGCCCGAGCGCGCTCGCTCCCGCTCACGGTCAACAGCTTGCTCGTGGTGTTCACGGCGGGGCTCTCCACGCTCGTGGCCACGGCGCTGCTCTGGATGATCCGCTTCCTCGGCGTCCCTGCGAGCCTCGGCCAGGGCAGCTCGGTCGAGGCGGCGCAACGTGCGTTCTTGGCTTCGCTCGGGCTCATCGGCGCCGTGTTCCTCGCGCTCTCCGGCCTCGCCGCGTGGCTCAGCTTACGCGCGCTGTCGGGCGACCTGTCGTTCGTCACGCGTCGCTTGCGCGCGTTGGTCGAGCGCGAAGATCTGGGCGAACCGATCGCGCTCCGCACGTTGGACGAGGTCGGCGCGCTCACGCGCGCCTTCGAGGAGCTGCGCAGCGGCTACCTGGAGCAGCTCGAGCGCGAGCGCATGGCCCACCGCCAGGCGCAGGAGGCAGACCGCTACAAGAGCGAGTTCTTAACCACGGTGAGCCACGAGTTGCGCACGCCGCTCAACGCGATCTTGGGCTTTACCGAGGTGCTCTTGGCCGAGATCGAGGGGCCACTGACCGACGGCCAGCGCGAAGACCTGCGCATGATCCGCGCCTCGGGCGAGCACCTGTCGGCGCTGTTCAACAACGTGCTCGAGGTGTCCGCGCTGGCCTCGGGCCGCATGCAGCTCCATTTCGAACACCTGGCGGCGGGCGAGCTGCTCCAAGAGGTCGCGGCGCTCCTCGAAGGCCAACGCCATGGCAAGCCCGTCGCCATTCGCGTCGACGCGCCTGCCGACCTCCCGCCGCTGGTCGCGGATCCCACGCGCCTGCGCCAGATCGTGCTGAACCTCGGGACCAACGCGCTGAAGTTCACGTCGCAGGGTAGCGTGACCTTGAGCGCGCGCGCGCGCGGCGGCGAGCTGGCGATCCGTGTGCGCGACACCGGCGCCGGCATCGCCCCGGAGGATCTGCCGCATCTGTTCGAGGAGT
>CAZYWR010001234.1:0-5292 GCA_964651185.1 uncultured Polyangiales bacterium | reverse complement strand
GCCGACCACGCCGACCCGCGCCTGAACGTACTCGTGTATCGCCGACGCGGGGATGAGGGCCACCGGCTCGTGTGTAAGACGCCCGTGTTCGCCCCTGGGCAGAGCGCCACCGAGAACACATTGATCGGCTACGGGCGCTCGCTGGTGGTCGAGAACAACGCCGGCTACGACATCTTTCGCACCATGCGCCGCGGCAAGACCAGCGCGCCCGGCATCGCGCGCATCGACCTACGCGCGGACGAATCGGGCTGCGACCTGGTGTGGGTCAGCGACGAAATCTCGCAGACCACGGTGCCCAAGCTCTCTACCTCGACCGGGCTCATCTATCTGTACACGAAGCTCCCGAACGCGCCGGGCGGCGCCGATGCTTACTACTTCACTGCCATCGATTTCGCGAGCGGGCGCACGATCTTCAAGACGCTGACCGGAACCGGCGTTCGCTACGATAACAATTGGGCGGCGATCTCGCTGGCGCCCGACGGCAGCGCCTACATCGGCGTGCTGAATGGTCTGGTGCGCGTCAGCGACGGGTCGACCACCGCCGCGAGCGCGGACGCGAGCACCACCGCGACGCCAGCCGCTCCCGACTCGCGCGCGCGCGCTGCGGGGGAACGCGCGGATGCCAACCTGCGCGTCACCCTGCGGTAGACTCGCGCGGACGAGCCAGCTCGCGTAGACCGTGCGCAGGGCAGACGCGCTGCCCGAGGCCCGGCTCGCTGTGGAAGCACGGTGCTTCCCCGCGGCGCGGGGCGCCCAGCGAGCACGCGACATGAGCCCATCCCAGCCCGATTCGCCGCCTTCCCTCGCCAGCTCGCCCGATGTGCACGTCGCGAGCGCGGCCGCTTCCCCCACAGAACTACGCAGCGCGACGGCGCCCGCCTCGCGCGCGTCTTCACACGCCGCGAGCTCACCGCTCGCACGCGCGGGGTTCCGCGCCTTCTTCGCCACGCAGCTTCTGTCCGCGTTCAACGACAACTTCTTCAAGAACGCGATCGTGATCTGGATCAGCGCGAGCCAAGCGAGTCTGTTCGGCGTCGCGCCGGCCGCGATGATCAGCTTGTGCTCGGCGGTCTTCATCGCGCCTTTCTTTCTCTTCTCGGCGAGTGCTGGTCAGCTCGCCGATCGCTTCGAGAAGACCTCGGTCGTGCGCGCGGTGAAAGCCGCGGAGGTCGCGATCATGGTGCTCGCTGGCGCCGGCTTTCTGACGCACTCGCTCGCTCTGTTGCTCGCTGCGTTGCTCCTGATGGGCGTGCACTCCGCGTTTCTCGGACCCGTGAAGTACAGCATCCTCCCTCAGCTGGTCGGACCCGATGAGCTCGTCCAAGGCAACGCGCTCGTAGAAATGGGCACCTTTTTGGCGATTCTGGCCGGAACCATCGGCGGCGGCGTGCTCGTGTTGGTCGAGGGTGGCCCGAGCTATGTTGCGCTCGCCATGGGTCTGGTCGCGCTGGGTGGGCTCACGCTCAGCCTGCGCATTCCCAGGCTCGGGCGGGGTGACGCGAGCGTGCGCGTGCACATGAACCCGCTCACGCCGACCATCGAGATCCTGCGCATCGTGAAGCGGACGCGCGCGGTGTTCCTCTCGGTGCTCGGGATCTCCTGGTTTTGGCTGTTCGGCGCGGTGTTGTTGTCGGTATTGCCGGTGTTCGCGCGCGAAGTGCTGCGCGCGCACGAGCATGTGGTGACGTTATTTCTCTGCGTGTTCTGCGTGGGCATCGCGCTCGGTTCGCTGCTGACCGAGCGCGTCTCGGGCAAATATCTCGAGCTCGGGCTGGTTCCGTTCGGCTCGATCGGGATCACGCTGTTCACGCTCGACCTCGCGTTCGTGAGCCTGCCCGCCGAGGTGCCAGCCAGTCTGCGCGGCGTGTCCGCCTTCTTGGCGCTGCCCCACGCCTACCGCATCCTCGCGGACCTGTTCGGGATGGCCATGTTCGGCGGCTTCTTCACGGTGCCGCTCTACACGCTCATCCAGCAACGCGCGGAGCCCCACGAGCGCTCGCGGGTCGTCGCCGGCAACAACATCCTGAATGCGTTGTGCATGGCGCTCGGAGCCGCAGCACTGGCCGAGCTGTTCGCGCACAAGGTCGAGGTCCGGTACGTGTTCCTCATGCTGGCGGGACTCTCGGCCGCGACCGCCATCTACATCTATTCGCTTTTGCCCGAGTTTCTGATCCGCTTTTGCGCGTGGCTGCTCGGGCGTGTGATGTACAGGCTCGAGGTGCAAGGGCACGAGCACATCCCGGAGACCGGGCCGGTGGTGCTGGTCTGCAACCACGTCGCGTTCAATGACTGGTTGATCGTCGCCGGCTCGGTGCGGCGGCCGGTGCGTTTCGTGATGGACCATCGCATCGCGGGCACGCCCGTGCTGTCGGCTTTGTTCCGGCACGGCAAGACGATCCCGATCGCACCGGAGCACGAGAGCAAAGACGTGCTCGAGCGCGCCTTCGCGAAGATCGCCGAAGAGCTGCGCGCGGGTGAAGTGGTGTGCATCTACCCGGAGGGTAAGATCACCAAGACCGGCGAGATGAACCCGTTCAAGGCTGGCGTGGAGCGCATCTTGCGCGAGACCCCCGTGCCGGTCGTGCCGATGGCGCTCGACGGGCTGTGGGGGAGCTTCTTCAGCCGCCAGGGAGGCCCCGCGATGCAGAAGCTCCCGCGGCGCTTCCGCGCGCGGCTGACGCTCAAGATCGGCGAGCCGCTCGCGCCCGACGAGGCGAGCGCACGCGAGCTCGAGGAGCGGGTGCGCGCCTTGCTCGCCCAGCTGCAAGAAACGCCGCGGCGCGGCAGCTCGTGACCACGCGCACCGGCGAAATCCTGCTGCGAGAGACGACGTAATCGCGCGCGCTGTGCCTGCGCGAGCGCGCACGCGCTGCGGGGAGCTCGACCCGCGGCGGCTCGCGAGCCTCACGCCACGCGAGCTCCCGAGCGCCGACGCGGTGCGGGCGCTGCGCACCCGCAAACTCAGCGGCGCGGCCGCGCTCATGCCCGCGAGCTCCGCGTGTACGTCAGCGTCCGAACTGCGCCCGGCGCGGGTCGCCTTCGAGCTCGCCGAGCTCGCGCAAGAAGCGATAGGTGTAGATGCCCGTATCGTTGTCGGGCCAGGTCAGCTTCACGCCGTAGTTGCCGACCTCTTCGATGTCGAGCAGGTCGCTGTCGCCGCCCGGGATGTAGCGCAAAGGCCCTTGATGGCCTTGCCACAAGGCGGAAGGACAGAAGCCGCGCAGTACGTCGTTTTCGTAGTGCGTGACCTGACCGTCCGCCCACAGGATCTCCACTTCGTAGCCGCCGTGTGGCGCGCGGAACTCGAGCGGCGTGAAGCGCGGATCTTCGCTCATTTTTGCCAAGCCTCGAGCGAGCCCACGAACGCGTCGAGGCTCAGCTCACCAAGCTCGCCGCGGTCGCGCGAGCGCACATTGACGGTGCCGTGCTCGAGCTCCTTTTCGCCGACCACGACCACATACGGGAGCTTCTGCAGGCTCGCTTCGCGGATCTTGTAGCCTACGCGGTCGTCGCTCAAGTTCACCTCCGTGCGGAGCCCGAGATCGAGCAGCTTCGCGTGCACTTCGCGCGCGTAGCTCACGAACTTTTCGCTTATCGGGATCACCAGCACTTGCACTGGCGAGAGCCAGAGCGGGAACGCGCCGGCGTAGTTCTCGATGATGATGCCCAAGAAGCGCTCGATGCTTCCATACCCGGCGCGATGGAGCATCACCGGCGTGTGCCTCTGCCCGTCCGCGCCGACGTAGGTCAAACCGAAGCGCGCCGGCATGGAGAAGTCGACTTGGATCGTCCCGCACTGCCAGGAGCGTTTGAGCACGTCGCGGATGTGGAAGTCGATCTTGGGCCCGTAAAACGCGCCGTCGCCGGGGTTGAGTTGATAGGCCGCGCCTTTCAGCTCGAGCGCGCGTTTGAGCGCGCCCTCCGCCTTCTCCCACATCTCGTCGGTGCCGATGCTCTTCTCCGGCCGCGTGCTCAGCTCCATGCGCACGTCGCCGAGATCGAACGCGCCGTACAGCTCCCGAAAGAAGTCGATCAGCATCGAGATCTCGCTCTCGATCTGGTCCGGCGTGCAGAAGTGGTGCGCGTCGTCCTGCGTGAACGCCTGCACGCGGAACAGACCGTGGCGCACGCCCGAGAGCTCGCGCCGGTGCACGAGCCCCATCTCGGCGATGCGCAGCGGGAACTCGTTGTGCGAGTGCAGCTTGGTCCCGTACAGCACGCAGTGGCCCGGGCAGTTCATGGGCTTCACCGCCATCGGCCGCTCTTCTTCGACGTTGTCGCGCACGACCTCCGGGTGCGCGGGATCGCGAAGCTTGAGCTTCGTGAAGAACATGTTCTCGAGGTAGTTGTCGTAGTGGCCAGAGGTGTGCCAGAGCTCCTCGCTCAAGACGATCGGCGTCTTCACTTCCTGGTAGCCGCGCCGGCGCAGGAGCTTGCGCATGTAGTCGGTGAGCACGGTGAAGAGCGTCGCGCCGCGCTGATGATAGAAGGGAAAGCCCGGCGCCTCTTCATGGAAGCTGAATAGGTCGAGCTTCTGCCCGAGCGCGCGGTGATCGCGCTTTTTCGCCTCTTCGAGCAGCGCCAGGTAGTCCTTCAAGTCCTGCTTGTCGAAGAACGCCGTGCCGTACACGCGCTGCAGCTGCTCGCGGTTGGCGTCTGCGCGCCAGAACGCGCCCGACACCTTGGTCAACTTGACGTGCTTGAGCCAGCCGGTGTGCGGCACGTGCGGGCCGCGGCACAAATCGATGAAGTCGCCGTGCTTGTAGAAGGTCAGCTCGTCCCCGCGCTCCTTGATCTCGGCGACGATCTCCTGCTTGAAGCGATTGTTGCCGCCGTCGATCGCGCGGTAACGCTGGAAGTGCTCGCTCGCCTCCTCGTAGCTCGAGCTGCAGCGCACGAAAGGCGCCGCGCTCTCGGCGATGCGCCCCATCTCTTCCTCGATCTTCGGGAAGTCGTCGGGCGTGATCTTGCCGTCGGGATAATAGATGTCGTAGTAGAAGCCGTCTTCCACCACGGGTCCGATGGTCAGCTGCGCCTTCGGGAACACGCGCAGGATGGCGTCGGCCATCAAATGCGCGGCCGAGTGTCGCAGCACTTCGATCGCTTCGGGATCGCGCTTGGTGAGGAGCTGTACCTCGGCGCCGTCGCGCAGCGGCCGCGTCAGATCGACGATCTGGCCATCTACCTTGGCGGCGACGGCGGCCTTGGCCAGCCCGGGTCCAATGCTCGCGGCCAGGTCCGCGGCGCTCGCGCCCATGGCGAGCTCGCGGACGCCGCCGTCCGGGAGTCTTA
>CAZYWR010001233.1:0-7126 GCA_964651185.1 uncultured Polyangiales bacterium | reverse complement strand
GCACGCCGATCCGATCTGCAACGTGACGCAACGCGGTTGCATCTGGGAGGCTGATTGCGGTGACTTCACGCTGGCCGGCCGCGCGCACAGCAACTTCTATAACTTCGACCTCGAAGACGGCAGCAGCTGCGACGGTCTGGTGCACGATGGCCGGCTCGCAGGGGTATGCCGCGAGGGACGCCACCTCTGCCCGTTCGTGCAGAAGCAGCCGAAGGTGGCGGGCTCGTGCGCCGCGCTCCCGAGCCAGCTCACGATCAGCGGCTGCGGCCTCGAGGGCACCTGCACGTTGGTCCAGAACGGCTGCGCCTGGCAGGCCGCCTGCAACAACGGCGCGGTCACCTACGACGGCGTCGTGACGGATACCGGCTTCAACCTGTACAGCACGATCGACGACGTCCCTGTGACGTGCAGCGCCGTGATCAGCGACGGCGCGGTGAGCGGCACCTGCGGGCCTTCGGGCCAGACCTCCGACGCAGGCGAGGCCGCGTGCTCGTTCAGCGGCGCGGTCAACGCGCCCGGCGCGGACGGCGGCGTCTAGGCGGTGAGAGGTCCCGCTTCGGGAGCTCCCGTCTAGCTATCTAGCTTCCTCCGCACCTACTCCCTACACGTCTCGCGCAGCGCGTCGGCGAGCTCGCCGCGCGAGAGCTCGCGCGCGCACACGGGACCGATGATCGCGTGGCGAAACATCGCCGCCGCCTCGCGTGCTCCCTCGGGGTCAGGTCTTTCAGCGTACCGCCGTCTTCCTTTCGCGTCTCGACCTGAGGCGCGGCAGGAAATCGCCGGTTTCCGCGCTTCCTGCCCCCGACCTAGAGCGCCTTACGCTTGGCGCATGGTGGCACGAATCGGTCCCAGCCGAGACGGCGATGGCTCACGACAGCCGACCGTTAATGCCACTGAGTAATTGGCATTGAACTACTTCGGGCGGGTGAGGCGCGTAGCCGCTGGAGGCGGAGATCTGGCATACAACGTCCCGGCCATTTCCAGCTGCGGCATGGGCGTTGCTCGTGCCCAACTCGGCTGACCAGGCCGTGCCAGTCGTGCCAGCCAAATGCTGGCGATCCCAATGACCTGGAGTGAAGTCATGTTCCGCCAATTGAAATGCCGCACACTCCTAGCCGCGGCTGGACTCGTTGCATGCGGTGCAGAGGACGCCAAGACCACGAATGCCGTGACTCCCGAGCGAGCAGAGACTCAGGTTTCTCTCCAAGACGGCGGCGCGCCGGATGGGCGCCGGATGGGAGATGCAGCAGTCGAGTGCCTCTCGGGGGTTGCGTGCGTCGATGGCGGCTACGTTCCGTGGCAGAATATCTGCGTCTATTCTGTCACAGAGGTCCCTAGTGCTGGCCTGTACCAGGTGTGTGTCGTCGACGATCATGGCAACGCTGGCTTGGTCATGATTCGCGGCGATCGCGCGATCGCCAACCGCGGTTGGACGCATAGCGCCTACGGGAATGGTTTGTTTGCGTCGACACTTACGGACGCCGGTATGCAACAGTGCTCTGAGATCACGGCTCGACTGTCTGATCCTCTCCACTGCGTGCCGAAAAACGAGCGCTGAACCGTCCTCGCGCTCCAGCTCGCTGCCCAGCACACGAACGAGCATCGCCACGCGGCGGTGCACCAGGCAAGCCACGCGTGAAGTCAGGGCGCAAGCGCGGAGGGCAGAAGGGGCAACGCAGCTCGCATCGCGCGCTGCTCCCGGCGGAACGCGTCGACGACTTCAGGACGAGCCCTTAAGCAACAAAACCCTCGAAAACGAGGGTTTCATGGTGCCCAGAGACAGAATCGAACTGCCGACACGAGGATTTCAATCCAGCGGCATGGTAAGTAGTTACGGGCACTTGGCCGTTTTCGACGGACGCTGCCGGACGGATGCCGCGAGAGCGGATTGGGGTGGTCGCGCCGAAAACCCGGACCAATGAAAGCTGACGCTGCATCGCTGGCGCTGGCACTCTGTGGGGCTTCAGGTGCCTGCCCACGCGGCGCCTCGGCACGGAGCATGGAACTTCGCTCGCGCTGCGCTAGATGAAGAAGCGAGTCTGCAAGGGACCTTCTGGTGCCACATCGAGTCGCCTCGCGACCTCTGCAAGCGTCGCCGCGTGGCTGATGGTTGCGGGCACACGATCATACAGGGCGTCGCTGTTCCAGTTCATCTTCGTCAGGCAGAGGGCATGTCGACACACATCGTGCCAGCCACCGTGACCCGCAAAGCGGCGCAGCAAGAGCGGTGCTGGGATGCCTTTGCCCTCCTTGAAGTAATTGCGTCCTCCGACCGCTTCCGGCGCGTCGCCCTGGGTCCAGAGCAATACCTCGAAGTCATCGATGGGCAGGTACGTGCCGCGCGGAACAGGATAGTTGGCAGCCTTTCCCCGGCCACCCGCAACTTGCGGCTCGTCGATCTTCACGCCGCGCCAGGCAGAGTCCTGTTGGATCTGGTAGAGATCGATCTCGGCGCAGGCGCTCAGAGCATCGAAGCAACCTTCGACTTCATCGCGCTGAAACTCTGTGGTCTTGTGGACTACGATGCGCTTAGGGTTTCGTCCAGCGTGACGCCGCTGATAGAGGTCGAGGCTGCGCGACATGAGGCGTTGCATCTCGCTGCGGCTTAAGAACGGATTGTCCCTCTCGGTCTTGAAATCCTTCGCGCGATAGACGACGAAGTCGAGCCCGGTTCCGTCTGCGTCAAACGCCTGGCTACAGCAGTTGACGAAGTGCGGACCGTCCGGTCCCAGCCGCAAACCGTAGCCAATGCCGACCGACGCCGTGTGAGCGTCGATGTCGGCGAGCCTCCAAGGCGTGCCACCTGCCTTGACGTAGAGCGCGATGCCGAGACGCCATGCGACGCTGCAGCGGCACGGATAGCCCAGGCCGCCGCCCTTGCGCAGTAGCTGCGTCGGTATACGCAGAGCCGCCGCGCTGGCCTTCACGAAGGCATGTAGATCGAAGTCATCTCCGTCGGGACCGTAGAGCGCTCGCTCCCAGCGGTCGGGAAGATAAATGATGACAGCATCGAAGGCATCTCGTGCACCGTTGAGGCGCTGCAGAGCCCGCGCAAGATGGTCGGCAAGCGCCGTGTGCGGCCGGCTGCTCTTCGAGAGTTCGCCGTCGAGAGCGCGCGGAAGCTCGATATGCGCTGCGGCATCCGCCATGACAAGTCTGACTCCGAAAATCTCCTTGAAGCCAGGAAACGGTCGAAGGTACAAGCGACGTTCCTGCGGCTCATGATGCTGTCCAAGCTCAGAGATGAGGTTTCGCACGCTAGCCAGCCCACCCTCCGGTGCGATGACGCCAATGCGAATCGGATCAAGGACCGTGTTCAAGATGGCCCAGCTGTACGGACCGTAACTCAGGAGTCCGTCGAGTGGATGAACGGAGCGTTCTTGCTGCCGCTCCGGATGAAACAGCAGCTCGGGCTCCGAGAGCTTCCCGTAGCCGCCGAGCGCGAAGTCGGTGCGCGCCAAGCGCGTGCCAGTAGACGTTGTCACCACTGCCTCCGTCGGTCATGCGATCGATTATGAGGAACGGCGCTCCTGCTGGTGGTCGTCTCCGCGGACGGTTCGGCGAATGCAGTCGTTGCTCTGATGAAGAACACGGCGTCAACGCCGTCGGCGATGCCGAAGGTCCGCATCTCACTCCCGTCGGGCCCACCAGCCAGAAGCATCGCCCAGGTCTCGAAGAGCTTGTTGGCCATGGAATTGTATCGACTTGCGAGGTGTTTGCGGATGAAGTCGCCGGCGGCTTCCTGGTGCTCGGGAACGTCGGTCCGCGCGGTCCAGATGGTGGGCTCGAAGAGCAGCCAGAGGCAGCCAAAGCGAAACTCAATCCGCAGACGTACGGCCTCCGCCCAGTCCAGCCCGGACGGTAAGCGACCTACGATTGCATCAGCGACCTTCGCGAGTGACGCCAGCCGCGGATCGTTGACCATAGCGGGGTTCACACGGGCAAGATGCGACCGCCGACGTCGTTCGACCAAAAGCGGACGTGCCCGCCCGATCGCACGAGCCAACGCCTCCTGAACGAGGCCATGATCTGTCGACTCCTTCCGCAGCCGTTGCGGATTGATCTGGTGGAGATCGAACTTCCGGATCGAAAATCGCTCGAAGGTCCGGCGGACCTCTGCGTCACTTCCGAAAGCGAGCACCCCGGCGCGGAGCGCGCCGCAACGATCATGCCTCCCGCATCCAACACGGCCTGCCTGACCTCCGCGCTCCCGCCGATATCGCATTCAACGCGCCGGCACGAGACCGGTCGCAGGGTCGATGCGAAGAGCATTCAAGCGGAGCACGGGAAAGCCGCGCCGCGCCGGAAGCTGCGGCGCAGCAGACCGATAAGAGCGCTGCTCCCCCAAGGTGCGAGCAAGTTACTCTGGCATCTGAGGAACCAGTCGAACGATATCGGCCAGGATCTCGTCGAAGGTGGAGATCTCGACGATGTGAGCGCCGACGCCGGCTTCCTTTGCGAGGCGAATCAACTGATCAACGCGGGGTACGACAGGTGCTCCCGCCCGGGCAAGCCAGAACAAGCCGTGTGGGTACCCGCGACCGTCGTGCAGCCCGGCCTCGAGCGCTTCCATGACCGAGTTGTCTCGGCCGCTGAAGCCCACCACCACGAGACCGCAGCGCAGGCACGAGTCGAGCAGCGCAGCCCTCATCTGCTGGTCCTGACGCCGGAGCTCCTCGGTTGTGTTGCGCAAGCGCTGCGACTGGAAGTCGCCATGCAGCTTCGCGTAGATCGGCCAGCGGTCTTCCGCCAATGCCTTGCGCGCGATGTCGGCGGTGTCGGGGGAGGTGACAACAAGCCGCCCCGTGCCGGACAGGGATACGCTGGCTGCGTCTTCGATGACGCGATCGAAGTTGGTCGTCCAGACAAGCCTGGCACTGCCCATCGCCATCAGCGCGGCGAGCGCGCGGTGCCCGTAGGAGGGACGCGCATCCCGGACGGAATCGTCGATGAATTGCCTGCGGTCGGTCTCGGTTCCGTACGCAGCTTCGAAGTAGGTTGAGTATTCGTCGTCCGACCACAGAGCGGGAAACGTCCCTTTGTCATCGAAGTATCGCTGAAGCCTTTGCTGGACGGCGGGATCGCCAAGATCCGAACAGAACGCAAAGGGCTTGCGCTGTTCGCTGCAGTACAGGAGCCGCTTGAACGCCCACGTCATCTCAGTCGCAGTTGGAATACCCGCCGCCGCGGAGGCGCCCGCTCCCAGGAACCAGGACAGCTGTGGCCCGCGCGTGCTTTGGACCCTGAGGAATTCTGCAACCTCCACACGTTCTCTCCTGGCATTCAACCAAACTACGAATCGCGAGAAGGCGGCCACCCAACCCCTTGATCCCCGCATAGTCCCAGCAACGAAGCTCGACTTTGTGGCCAGGCACCTCAGCCCTTCGGCGGGCAGTCGTCCCTCCCGTGGCTGTCCTTCTCGCGAATGCGACCGTTCTGGCCGTGGATAACCAGCTCGGCCCCCTCACGACGCGCGGTCTCACGCCCCGCGTGGATGGCCTGGCGCTGGGTTTCGGTCACTTTGGAGGCGCGGTCGCTGCCCTCGCGCTTGACCGCCCACCCATCGCCCCGCGGAACCACGTGTACGCCCTTCTTTCCCATGGCTAACCTCCGTGAGCGGCCGGAACTGGCCTCAAGTGATCAAAATGGGCAGATGAACAGATTCTGTCAAGCTGCTACATTTTATCTTGGAGGAGACCGATGGACCCGAGCGCTTTGAGCGTGAACCTGCGCAGGCTGCGAACTGCCCGAAAGCTAAGCCAAAGTGAGCTGGCCGAGCAGGCGGGGCTGTCGCGCGAGGGGTATCGGAGAATCGAAGAGGGGCTCGTGGAAGCCCGGATCGACTCGCTCATGCAGATCGCATCCGTCCTTGAGATCCGCGTCGAAGAACTGCTTGTCCCCGTGCGCTCCCTAAAAGCCGTGCGGTTTCGAGCCCTGAAGCGAATGACCTCTCGCGAGGACCTCCTGGCGTCGGTGTCACGTTGGCTCGACAACTACTCTGAACTCGAGGAGCTGCTCGGCAGCCACGTTGCCTTCAAGCTGAAGGGGCTGGCGAACAAGCCGCGCCGTTCTCGAAGCAAGGCTGACCCCGGAGCCGTCGCGATGGAGGCTCGCGAACAGCTTGGCCTCGGGAAAGACGCAATGATCCGCGACCTGTGCGGCTTGCTCGAACACGCAGGCGTCAAGATCTTCACTCCAGCGATCGCCTCCGAAGGCTTTTTCGGGCTGTCCGTGGGTGATGCGGATGGCGGGCCAGCCATCGTAGTCAACTGCTGGGAACGCATCTCGGTGGAGCGTTGGATCTTCACCGCGGCCCATGAGCTTGGACATCTTCTCCTGCACCTCAACGCATACGACGTTGAAATGGCGGAGGAAGAGCCCCAGCAAGAGGATGAAGCCAATCTGTTCGCCAGTCACTTCTTGATGCCGGATGAACTCTTCAAGAAGGAGTGGGAAGAAGCTCGGGGGCTCGAGCTGGTGCAGCGCGTGTTCAAGATTAAGCGCATCTTCCGCGTAAGCTGGAAGACCGTCGTCTACCGTATCGCGGAGCAATCCCCAGATCCGGGCAAGGTCTGGGCGCAGTTCCACGGCTCGTACAAGCGTACTACCGGGAAATCGCTTCGAGCCATTGAAGAGCCAGACGGGCTAACTCCCGATGCCTTCCACGCACCCGCCCATGCCGCACCCGTGGCGCGGGTCGCGGATGAGCCCGAGCGCCTTCTAGCTTCTGACTTCGTTGAAGATCGACTTCGCGGCCTCGTTCGCATGGCTGTCGATCAAGATGCCATTTCGCTCGGAAGAGCGGCTGAGATCCTCGACACCGATCTCAAGTCCATGCGCCGCCTAGCAGCTTCTTGGATAGCGTAGATCATGGTTCAGGCATCCACGCGGCTCCTGATCTTGGACGCTTGCGTGCTGATCGACTTCTGCGAGGTCGATGTTTCGATTCTGGCCGTCATCGCTCGCGCCCTCGGAACGATCCACGTGGCGTCCCCGGTGCTCGCGGAAGTCAGCCAGCTCGACGAAAGCACGGCTGCTTCCAATGGGCTCCGGGTCATCGAACCTCCGCTGAGCGTCTTTGCCCAAGCCGCCCAGAGGCGTGGTCGCCTCTCGGTCCAAGATCATC
>CAZYWR010001232.1:0-2721 GCA_964651185.1 uncultured Polyangiales bacterium | reverse complement strand
TGGGCGCCGCGCCACTTGTAGATCGATTGATCGTCGTCGCCGACTACGCACAGGTTTCGGTGTTGATCGGCCAGCACGCGCACGAGCTCGAGCTGCGCCAGGTTGGTGTCCTGAAACTCGTCGACCAGGATGTGCTGCCAGAGCCGCTGCAAGGTGTTGCGCAGACCTTCGTGGCTGCGCAGCCCGTACACCATGCGCACCAAGAGATCGTTGAAGTCGAGCGCCCGGCTCTGCGCGAGCCGCGCCTCGTAGAGCTCGTACACGCGCTGCCCGATCTCTGCGTGGGCGCTGTTGCGCACGGCGTCGGCCGGCGGCAAGAGCTGCTGCTTCTGCTGCTCGATGTAGCGCATCAGCTCGCGCGGCGTGTGGCGCCGGTCATCGAGCCCCAGCTCGCGTACGATGCGGGTCACGAGCGACTTCTGATCGGTGTCGTCATAGATCACGAACTGGGGGCTCAACCCGAGCAGCTCGGCGTGGCGGCGTAACAGGCGCGCGCAGATCGAGTGGAACGTGCCGATCCAGGGACTCGCGCCGCCGGGCAAGAGCGCGAGAATGCGGCTGCGCATCTCGGCCGCGGCCTTATTGGTGAAGGTCACAGCAAGGATGCGGCCGGGCGCCACGCCGAGCTCGACCAAGCGCGCGATTCGGTACGTGATCACCCGGGTCTTGCCGCTGCCCGCGCCGGCGAACACGACGAGCGGGCCCGACTCGTGGAGCACGGCCGCGCGCTGGGGAGGATTGAGCGTAGAGAGATCCAACATCGACCGCGGACTGTAAGGGGCCTCGCCGCTCCTGGCCATCCGAACGCGCGACGACTCTGCGCAGGCCGAGGCGCGGCCGGCAAGGAGACTTGGTCCCACATGGAAGATGTGCTCTAACCTTCGGCCATGGAGGGCAGGCCGAAGGGCGCCGGGGGCGTCGTCGACCAAGTAGACGCGCCGGTGAATGCGCCGCGCGCGCTGCCGTCGAACGAGAGTGCCAGCGATCTGCCCGACAGCGATGACCTGGCGCTCGTGCGGCGCGCGCAGCAGGGCGACAAGACCGTCTTCAAGGTCCTGTTCGAGCGCTACCACCGGCGCGTGTACGCGCTCGCCTTGGCGGTGCTCAAGAGCCCCCAGGATGCGCACGACGTGGTGCAGGAAGCGTTCATCAAGGTCCACCGCCACCTGCCCGACTTCCAAGGCACCTCGAGCTTCTACACCTGGCTCTACCGGATCAGCATGAACTTGGCGATCGACCAGCACCGGCGTCGGAAAACGGCACGTTTCGTCGCGTACGACGACGCGCGCCCCCAGGCCGACTCCGATCCCGACCCTGCGACCGGCTCGATCTCGACCGTCGACCGCACCGACCCGAGCCGAACCCACGCGCGCCGCGAGCTGGCGGCGCAGATCCAGGCGGCGCTCGCGACCCTGCCGGAGTACCACCAGCAAGTGATCTTGCTGCGCGAGGTGGAGGGCCTGAGCTACGAAGAGATCGCGAAGATCATGCGCGTGCCGAAGGGCACGATCATGAGCAGGCTGTTCCATGCCCGCCGCAAGATGCAGGCGGCGCTCGCCGAGTACGTGGACGGTGAACTCACGCCCCAAGACGACCATGGCAACTCCGATCGATGACGATACGCTCCAGCGCTACTACGACGGCGATCTCTCGCCGCTCGAGGAGCACAGCGTGAACGCCCGGATCGAAGCCGATCCCGCGGCACAAAAGCGGCTCGCTGAGCTCGCGCGGCTGACCCAGATGATGCGTGACAGCGCCGACGAGCTGGGCCGCTCCGTCCGCTCGGCGGCGCTGTTCGCACAGATCGAGGCGAAGTTGGCGAAGCCCGAGCAGGTGGGTTTCGGGTCGCGGCTCCGGGTGGTGGCGAGCGAGTGGCTCGAGCACCGGCGCGCGACGCTCGCGCCCATCGTGACGGCCGCGCTGGTGGCCGCCATCACGCTCGTCGCCGTGGTCGGCCCGAACGAGCGCGAGCTGGTGGAGCTGCCCGCCAGCGGCGAGATCGGAAGCGCAGAGGCCGTGCACGGCTCGCGCGTCGAGCACGTCGACTTCGGCGCGAGCACCGGCACGGTGTTCGAGATCGACAACGGCGGCGTATCGGCGGCGGTGGTCTGGATCACCGATGACGAGGAAGCCCAGTGAGCGGGGAGCAGGCGCCGTGAGCGGACGTGCGCTGGTGCTCGCGTTCACGCTGCTCGCGGTGCTTGGGCATGCCGCCCGCGTATTGGCGAGCGAGCCCGAGCACGCCGTGCCTGCGGAGGTGCTGGTCATCCTGGGAAGCACGGAGGGCAGCGGCGACGATCCGCAGCTCGAAAAGCTGGAGGCGCTGCGCAAGCCGCCCTTCGATGCGCTTCCCAAGAAGGTCCTGCTCAAGCGCGTGCAGGTGCGCCTCGAACTCGGCAAAGAGGAGGAGGTCGAGCTGCCGAACGGCCGCAAGCTGCACCTCACGCTGCTCGAAAAGCGCAAGGATGGCCGGCTGCGCCTCACGCTCTCCATCAACCGTCCGGGACAGCGCGACTACCTGCCGCTGATGACCGTGGTCGCCGCGCCCGGCGATCCTTTCTTCGTGGCGGGGCAAAGGCATGAGGGCGGCACGCTGATCGTGGGCGTGCGCGGCGGAGCGGCGCGCGGCGGCTGAGCCCCAGCTCCAAAAGCCGCTATCCTGTCGAGCCTGGATGTCCAAGACCTACCCCGTGCCGAAGCCGACGCCGCCCTCGAGCGCGC
>CAZYWR010001231.1:0-1828 GCA_964651185.1 uncultured Polyangiales bacterium | reverse complement strand
GAGGCTTCGACGTGGCTTCCGTCCTTACGCCGGCGCACCGTCGCGTAGTGCTCCACCACCTCGCCGCGCAGCACGCGATCACACAGGATGTTCGCCTCCGCGCGCAAGCCCTCCGGGACGATCAACACGGCCGGCTGCTTGAGCACCTCCTCTTCGCGATAGCCGAACAGCCGGGCTGCGCCGCGGTTCCAGCTCGTGATCGCGCCCTCGAGATCGCAGCCTACGATCGCGTCGTTCGACCACTCGACGATCGCAGCCAGACCGCGGTAGTGCTCCTCGCTCGCGCGTAGCGCGTCGAGCTTGCGCCGCTGCGCCGTGATGTCCTGCACGACCCCGAACAGCACGGTGACGCCCTTGTCCTCGTCGCGTCTGCTCTGGGCCCGGCCCAAGACCCAGCGCACCGATCCGTCAGGATCGCGCACGCGAAACTCGAGCTCGCGGGGCGACGCGGCGGAGGCCAAGCCGCACAGCGCGTCCCACAGCGCGGGCGCGTCCTCGGCGTGGACGTTGTCGAGCACGCGCGCCAGGTCGGGGGCGCGCTCGCCGCGCAGACCGAGGATCCGCCTGCACTCCTCCGACCACACGCTGCCACCGCCGAGCTCCACCGCCCAGCGGCCTATCGGCGCGAGTGCTTCTGTGTACGCGAGCAACGAACTACGCTCCTTCCACGCGTGATCGCTCGCGCGCACCCCAGCGGCGCCGTCCACTTGCCCCTCGCTCACTCGGCCTCCGTAGCGATCGTACCCGCACCGGCCTAGAACGTGCTGAACGAGAACGCCTGGGGATGCTCTTTCGGATCGCGAGCGTCTCATGTGACAATGGCTCAGAGATGGTGCAGGCAAATCCGAGGAGCGCCCCCACGGCTCGCGCCACCGCCAGCGTCCTTGCGGTCGACGACGATCCCGCGGCGCTCCGCCTGCTCGCGACCGCGCTCAACCGAGCCGGATATCGCGCCATCGAAGCGCAGAGCGGCGCGCAGGCGTTGGCCTTGCTGCAGACGGAGCGCGTCGACGCCATCATCTCGGATCTCGCGATGCCGGAGATGTCGGGTCTCGAGTTCATGCGCCGGGTGCGCGAACGGGATCCGGATCTTCCCATTCTGGTGATCACCGGCGCACCCGCGATGGACAACGCCATCGGCAGCATCGATGTCGGTGTGTTCCGCTATCTTACCCAGCCCGGTACGCCCGCCGAGATCGTGCGCGCGGCGAGCGACGCCGTACATGCGCGCGCGCTCGCTCAAGTCCGTCGCGCAGCTTACGCCCACCTCGCCAGCACGGGCGAGGCCGAAGCGAACCGCGACATGCTGCTGCGCGCGCTCGACTCCTCATGGCTGGCGGCGCAACCCATCGTCAGGCTCCAGGAGCGCCGTATCATCGCCTACGAAGCGCTGCTGCGCACCAAGAGCACGGAGCTACCCCATCCCGGCGCGATCTTCGCGGCGGCCGAGCAGCTCGATATGGTGACCGTGGTCGGGCGCACGGTGCGCAAGCAGGCGGCGCTGCTCGCCGAAACGCTGCCCGCGGACGCGTTCTTGTTCCTCAACCTCCATCCGCTCGAGCTGCTCGATCCTGCGCTCTTCCAGCCCTCTGCGCCGCTCACCAAGTACGCGCGGAACGTCGTGTTGGAGGTCACCGAACGCACCTCGCTCGAGCGCATCCCGGACGCGCGCGCGCGCGTCGCCGGCCTCAAGGAGCTCGGCTTCCGCATCGCGCTCGACGACATGGGCGCGGGCTACGCCGGGCTTACCAGCTTCGCCATGCTGGAGCCGGAGTTCATCAAGATCGATCTCGGGCTGGTGCGCAACGTCGACAGCGAACCGATGAAG
>CAZYWR010001230.1:0-1791 GCA_964651185.1 uncultured Polyangiales bacterium | reverse complement strand
TGCACGGCGATCGTGCGTTCGTGGACCACGGATCGCCAGACCGGACCTTCGGTGGACAGCAGAAAGTAATACTTGCCCGGCCGGACCGGAATCTCGCGCGGCGGACGCGTGCAGGCCGAAAGCGGAACCGTCGACACCGCCGCGTTCAGATAGCGGGGGATCTCGCTCCACGACGCGATCTTTCCGACCCTCGGTACGAGCTCATACGCGGAGTGCTCGGGGACCGAGGTCTGCACGCCGAGCACGAAGCGCACGCCCGGCTTGAGCAGCTCGGGCTGTTGAATGCGGGCGATGTGCATGCCGTCCACGCGCGCCTCGAGCGCTATGGTCACGACGCGAGTCGCGACGGCGATGCCGAGCAGCACGAGGAGACGCGCGAACAGCGGCTCGAAGGTCGCCCGCAGGTCCGCGTGGAGATAGCTCGGCAAGGTCGCCGGATCCTCGTCGCTACTGAAGGCACTCAGTTGTCCCGCGAACTGCACGAGCGCCCCGTACGCTCGACTGGGCGGCGCCTCGGACGCGTCGAGCAGATACTTCAGCTGCGGGATGGCGCCGCCCAGGGCGCTCATCGCCAAGTACCTCGTGACTTCGTCGGCGGAGAACTCGACGCTCGTCCGGTCGCGATGGCGCAGCTCCTCGGCCACCGCGCGACGTTTGGCGACGCTCGCGGCCAGCACGCGCCGCAGCCCATCGATCAAAAAAGGCGACGCGGATGTGCGCACACAGGGCGGCACGTAGGCCGTCGCAAAGCACAGCTTGCCGGTGCGGTCGCGCATGATCTCGGCGACCTTCAACGCCTCGTAATCGTCCCGCGCCTCCTCGCCGAACAGGAGCTGCACGTTGCGGCGGGCGAACTCGACGCCCTCTTCGCGCGTCGGCGCAGCGCTATCCAGCACGCTCCGCGTCTCCACCAGGTAACGCGTGCGGGCCCGTTCGAGCTCATTGCGCGCGTAGTTCGCGCTGCCCCAGCGCTCGAGCGGCACGGCGAGATAGACCTCGAGCACCTCACGTTGGGCTGGAAAGTGATGTTCGATCGCGCGCGCAGCCGGAGCCTCCGGCTCCCCGGCGCGAAAGCGCAGCGCCGTGCCGCGCGGTAAAATGCCGAAAAATGCGCGCAGCGCGACCTGCCCGGCCTCGAGCGCGCGCTCATCGAGCTCGAGCTCGGCGACCCCCCACGGGTAAGGAACGGCCGCGGTGATCCGCTCGTCCAGCAGCGACTCATGATAGAGGTCCTGCTGCTGGAAGTGTTGTGGGGACATCAGCATCCCCTCCGACCAAACGATGCGCTGAAGGGCTCTCATGGTTTCTTCTTTTGCTGCTCAGTGCGGTCCGGAGCGACATCCCCAGGCAGATCATGGTCGGCGCGCGCGCTCAGCAGGCGCGACCGTCCCTCCACGCGGTACTGGTCGAAGCGAAAGGCCACCGCTGGCTCCGGCGCGCGACCCTTTCCGTACGCGGCGCACAACTTCGGCGAGTCTGGCAGCGGGATGATCGACCTCCACTGCGTACCCGTCGGACGGCGAAAGATCGCGACGCCGACCAAGAACCGAGCGTCCGGGCCGAGCGCCACGTCCGCGAGCTCGGCTTGGCCTGGGAACATCGTGAACTCGCGGACGGCGAGCAGATCGGGTCCGAGGGTGTCCGCGGCCTTCTCCCAGACCGCGGCGAAGTCTGCCTCCTCGACGCGCTCGATGGCTTTGAGCTGATAGAGCCGCACCACGGTCGGAAGAGCTTGGCCGCGCGAGTCTGGGTTGATGCGCTCCGATGCCTCGAGCTTGATCTTCGTCGGCA
>CAZYWR010001229.1:0-1668 GCA_964651185.1 uncultured Polyangiales bacterium | reverse complement strand
CGGCCGGCGTGTACGAGATGCTGACGCGCATGAAGGAGCCGGGCCTGCCGCTCGTCGCGATCCCGAACGCGGGCATGCCGCAGCAAGTCGACGGGCGGCTCGCGTATATGGCGACCCCTGAGTATTTCCAGGTGTACGCGCGCCGGCTGTTCAAGGCGGGAGCGAACGCGGTCGGCGGTTGCTGCGGCACGACGCCGGAACACATCCGCAAGATCGTCGCGGCTGCGCGCATGGTGGCGGGCGGCCATTCCGCACCGGAGCAGCCCGGCGGCGGCATGCGCGAAGACAACGTACGCCCCACCTTCGAAGTCGCGCCGGGCGTGCAGGTGGTGGCCACGCGCGACAAGGGAGAGCTCGGGCAAAAGCTCGGACAGAAGTTCGTGGTCTCGGTGGAGATCAACCCGCCGCCGGGGCTCTCGTTGGCGGCCGCGATCGAGAGCGCGCACGCGCTCAAGCGCGGCGGCGTCGACGTGATCAACGTGGCGGACGGCCCGCGCGCCCAGGCGCGCATGGGCAACTTGGCGCTCTGCCTGCGCATCCAAACCGAAGTCGGATTGCCTACCTTGATGCACGTCACCTCGCGCGATCGCAACTTGCTCGGGCAGGTCGCGCATTTGCTCGCGGCCCACGAGCTCGGCGTGCGCAACCTCGTGGTGATCACAGGCGATCCGCCGAAGATGGGCGACTTCCCCAACGCCACCGCGGTGTACGACGCCGACTCGATCGGCATGCTGCGCCTGATCTCGGCGATGAACCGCGGCTTCGATCCGGGGGGCAAGCCGCTCGGCGGCGCCACGCAGTTTCTGTGCGCGACGGGCGCCGAGCCGGGCGCCCACGACTACGCGCGCGAAATCGATCGACTGCGAAAGAAGGTCGATGCGGGCGCGGAGCTGGTGATGACGCAGCCCGTGTACGATGCGCAGGTGCTCGATCGCATGCTGCGCGATATCGAGCCGCTCGGGATTCCGGTGTTGGTCGGGCTCTTGCCGCTGGCGAGCTTTCGTAACGCGGAGTTTTTGCACAACGAGGTGCCGGGCATGTCCGTGCCCGAGGGCATCCGTGAACGCATGCGCAAGGCCGGTCCGGGCGAGGGCGGCCGGCGCGAAGGCACCGCGATCGCCCGCGAAATGCTGGCCGAAGTCAAAGACCGGGTGGCAGGTGCGTATGTGATGCCGCCGTTCGGCCGCCACGAGCTGGCGCTGCGCGTCATCGAAGGGATCGTGCGATGAAGGCGTGGCTCGCGGGCGCGCTGCTCTTGGCGAGTGCCTGCGGCAGCGCCACCTGTCCGCGCCAATTGATCATCGATCCCGCGCGCGCGCTCGCGGCGCAGTCTTCTGCGCGCAGCCCGATCCAGAGCGTGCGCGCGGAGGGTAAGATCGATCAACGCGGCAAGAAAGGGCGCGTGAAGGGGCGCGTCATGATGTTCGTGGAGCGGCCCGATCGCGTGCGCTTCGATGCGATGACGCAGTTCGGACCTGTGCTCATCCTGACCAGCGATGGGCAGACCTTCGCACTGACGGACTTTCAGGAAAAGCGCTACCTGACCGGACCCGCATGCGCGGACAACTTGGCGCGCGTGATCGGCGTGGCGCTGTCGAGTCGCGAGGTCGCGAGCGTGCTGCTCGGCGATGCGCCGCTCGTGGCGGACGGAGCCCAGCAGCTGCGCTG
>CAZYWR010001228.1:0-11276 GCA_964651185.1 uncultured Polyangiales bacterium | reverse complement strand
GATCGTGCACGGCCGCGCGGCCGCGGTCGAGGCCCTGCTCGCGCATCCCGACGTGGCCGCCTACGGTTTCGTGGGCTCCTCGAAGATCGCACGCCACGTCTACGCGCGGGGCGCCGAGCTCGGCAAGCGCGTGCTCGCGCTAGGCGGCGCCAAGAATACGATGATCCTCGCTCCGGACGCTGCGCCCGAGCTGGCGGTGAGCGGCGTGGTCGCGTCGTTCACGGGCTGCGCGGGCCAGCGTTGCATGGCTGGCAGCGTGCTGGTCGCGATCGGCGCTTGCGATGCGTTGATCGACGGCATCGTGGAGGCGGCTCGCGCGCTCGCGCTCGGGCGCGACGTGGGCGCGATCATCGACGCCGCGGCGCTCGCTCGCCTCGAGGGCGCGATCGAGCGCGGCCGGCGCGAGGGCGCGAAAGTGCGGCTCGACGGGCGCAAGCCGCGCCCGCCTGCGGGCTGCGAGCGCGGCCACTGGCTCGCCCCGACCGTGCTCGAGGACGTCGCGCCGGACAGCTTCTGCGCGCGCGAAGAGCTGTTCGGGCCGGTGCTGAGCATCGTGCGCGTACCCACGTTGCAGGCTGCGCTCGAGTTCGAGCGGGCGAGCCCTTACGGCAACGCCACGAGCGTATTTACGCAGAGCGGGCTGGTCGCGCGCATCGTCAGCGACCAGGCCTCGAGCGGTATGATCGGCGTCAACGTAGGCGTGCCCGTGCCGCGCGAGCCGTTCTCGTTCGGCGGCACCAAAGGCTCGCGTTTCGGTCAGGGCGACATCACCGGCCACGGCGCGATCGAGCTTTGGACGAAGCTGAAGAAGGTCACGAGCAAGTGGGCCGAAGCGCGCGCCAGCGCGCACGAGCGAAACGATACCCGCCCCGATGGTTGGATGAGCTGAGGCGAACCGCCGAGCGCGGAGTTGGATCAAGGAATGAAAAACAGACTGCGTCGTCACGGTCACATTCGGCTGCTCTCGCATCCCGGCCACCACGGGCAAAAGCCGCTGCCCATCCGCTGGGGCGCGGCCACGCCCGAGGCGCGCGGCCCGCTCATCGCCACGCTCACCGATCCCGCCCACCGCAACGTGATCGGCGCGCACTCCGGCTCGTACTCGATCTACCGCGCGCTGGCGGTCGCGTCGGGCGCGCTCGATCCTGCGCACCAAGCCGATCTTACCAATACCAAGCCGACCAAAGCGATCGGGCCGTATCCGGTCTGGGCCGATCCGGATCGCATCGTGTCGCTCGATCCGTACGGGCACCTCGTCGGCGAGGTGTTCGCGGAGGAGCTGGCGCAGGGCTACAACATCCAGCCGACCATCGCGATCACCACGGCGCACATCGATCTGCCGGAGATCCGTGAGGCGATCGCGGCGGGGCGGCTCGAGCCCGACGGCAGAGTGCTGCGCGACTCGGGCGCGTGCGTCGTGACCAAAGCCGCGATCGAGCCGGCCTGGTATCTGCCTGGTGTGGCCAAGCGCTTCGGCGTCGATGAGGCGGAGCTGCGCCACGTGTTGTTCGAGGAGACGTGCGGCATGTACCCGGAGCTCGTCACGCGCGGTGATCTCGAGGTGTTCTTGCCGCCGATCGGCGGGCAGACGGTGTACATGTTCGGCGACGTGAGCCGGATTTCGGACGCGAGCGCGCCGCTCACCGCGCGCGTGCACGACGAGTGCAACGGCTCGGATGTGTTCGGCTCGGACATCTGCACCTGCCGTCCTTACCTTACGCACGCGATCGAGGAGTGCATCCGCGGCGCGCAAGCGGGCGGCACCGGCGTGATCGCCTACTCGCGCAAGGAGGGCCGCGCGCTCGGCGAAGTGACCAAGTTCTTGGTGTACAACGCGCGCAAGCGCCAGGAGGGCGGCGACCGCGCGGACGCCTATTTCGCGCGCACCGAGTGCGTGGCGGGCGTGCAAGACGTCCGCTTTCAAGAGCTCATGCCGGACGTGCTGCATTGGCTCGGCATCCGCCACATCCACCGCTTCGTCTCGATGAGCAACGTCAAGTACAACGCGATCGTCAACTCCGGCATCACGATCGGCCAGCGCGTCAAGATCCCGGACGAGCTGGTGCCCGCCGACGCCCGCGTCGAGATCGAGGCCAAGATCGCCGCCGGCTACTACACCGAGGGCTCGGTGCCGCCGCCCGAGATGCTCGCCACGGTCAAAGGGCGAGGCTTCGAGGAGTGAGCATGCCGGTACCGCCTGCGCTGACTTCTTCGGCGCCCTCTGCCGTGGCGTTGCTGCGCTCGCCGCACACCATCCGCACGCGCTGCCGGCGGGTGCTCGAGGCCGGTCTGGCCGGCGCGCTCGCGCACTTCGCGGTCGACATGGGACGTCTGGACGAGGCTGCGCGGTTCACCGCGGAGGTGACGCGCCGGCGCTATCCCAGCCTGCAAATCCCGGCGCATAGCCGCTTCGCGCACTTCGACGCGGGCGGGGTGGCGCGGCTCGCCGAGCTGAAGCGCGCGCTGGCGCACGAGGCGCCCATGGAGCGCGGGCGCGTGCTCGTCGATCTGGTCGTCACCAGCGTCTTGCTCGATGCAGGCGCAGGCGCGCGTTGGCGCTATCGGGAGCCCGTGACGGGCCTCGCGCTCGGGCGCTCGGAAGGGTTGGCGGTGGCGAGCCTCGCCTGGGTGAAGTCAGGCGGCCTGTCGAGCCGCGGTCGTGCGTACGAGGTCGACGCGGGCGGGCTCGCCGCGGTGAGCACCGAGGCCCTGGCGCGCGCGTTTCAGGTGAGCGAGGACAATCCGCTGGTCGGCCTCGATGGGCGCGTGCACTTGTTGCGCGCCCTCGGCGCGACCTTGATCGCGCGTCCCGATGTGTTCGGCGCGGGCGCGCGGCTCGGCGCGCTCATCGACGCGTTGGCGGCGCAGGCGCCCGGCGGCGTGCTCGAGGCGGAGACGATTCTGCGGACCGTGCTCGACGCGCTCAGCGCCATCTGGCCGGGACGCTTGAGCTTGGATGGCTGCCCGCTGGGCGATGTCTGGCGCCACGCCGCGGCGGGCGGCGAAGGCTCGACCGCAGGCCTGGTGCCGCTGCACAAGCTGTCGCAGTGGCTGAGCTACTCTTTGCTCGAGGCGCTGCAGGCAGCGGGCCTGACGGTGCGCGGACTCGACGCGCTCACCGGGCTCGCGGAGTACCGCAACGGCGGTCTGTTCCTCGATCTCGGCGTGCTCGCGCCGAAGCATCCCGACGTTCTGACGCAGAAGCACGCGGTCGGCTCCGAGCTCGTCGTCGAGTGGCGCGCGTTGACCGTCGCCTTGCTCGACGAGATCGCGCCGCGCGTATGTCGAGAGCTCGGGACGTCGCTCGCGCTGCCGTCGGTGCTCGAAGGCGGTACCTGGGCGGCCGGCCGCGAGCTCGCGCTCGCGCGCCGCGCCGACGCGGCGCCGCCGTTGCAGATCGAGAGCGACGGCACGGTCTTCTGAACGGTCCGGGGGATCATGAACCACGATCACTTGCACGTCATCGACCACCCGCTGGTCCAGCACAAGCTCACCCTGCTGCGCGACAAGCGGCTCAGCACGCGGGGCTTTCGTGAGATCACGCAGGAGATCAGCGCCTTGCTCGGTTACGAGATCATGCGCGACGCGCCCACGCGCCCGATCGAGGTCGAGACGCCGCTCGGCACGGCGCAGGGCGTGGAGCTCGACGGCAAGAAGCAGGTGCTCGTCGCGATCCTGCGCGCGGGGCTCGGCGTGCTCGACGGCATGCTTACGGTGTTGCCTTCGGCGCGCGTAGGCCACATCGGGCTCTATCGCGACCCGAAGCTGCGCATGGCGGTCGAGTATTACTTGAAGCTGCCGCACGGGATGGCGGAGCGCGACGCGATCGTGATCTCGTCGGTGCTGGCGACCGGTGGATCGGCCGTCGCGGCCGTGCGGCGCGTGCAGGAGTCGGGGGCGCGCTCGGTGAAGTTCGCGTGTCTCATCGCGTGTCCGCAGGGCATCGCGCACTTTCACGAAGTGCATCCGGAGGTACCGATCTACACCTGCGCCGTCGATCCCGAGGTCAACGCGCGCGGCTTCATCGTGCCGGGACTCGGCGACGTCGGCGACCGGCTCTACGGCACGCAGTGAGTCTCGCCATGTGGGAGCCGCCCTCAAGGCGGGCGCGCTACGCGTCTCCATGCGGGCGCGCGCAAGCCGCCGCCAAGGCGGGCGCGCTACGCGCCTTCATGCGGGCGCGCGCCAGCCGCCGCATCGAGCATCGCGGAGTCCGCCGGGTCGAGGTGCCGGCCGCTTCTGCCTCGACAGCGCGGGTCCGGGTTGGTAGGGCTCTCGCCTGGAGGGAAATAGCTTTCCATGCGAGATGCATTCATCTGTGACGCCATCCGCACGCCGATCGGGCGCTACGCCGGCAGCCTGGCGACCGTGCGCGCAGACGACCTCGCCGCGCTGCCGATCCGCGCGCTGGTCGAGCGCAACAAGGGGATCGACTGGGCGCGGCTCGACGACGTCCTCTACGGCTGCGCGAACCAAGCTGGCGAGGATAACCGCAACGTGGCCCGCATGGCCGCGCTGCTCGCGGGCTTGCCGGTTTCGGTGTCCGGGGTCACGGTCAACCGCTTGTGCGCCTCCGGGCTCGAGGCGGTCGCCAGCGCGGCGCGCGCGATCAAGGCCGGCGACGCGGACTTCATGATCGCCGGCGGCGTGGAGTCGATGACGCGCGCGCCGTTCGTGATGGGCAAGGCCCAGAGCGCGTTCAGCCGCGACGCCGAGATCTAAGAAACAACGATCGGCTGGCGATTCGAGAACCCGCGCATGTAGGCGGAGTACGGCGTCGACTCCATGCCCGAGACGGCCGAGAACGTGGCCGAACAGTTCAAGGTGTCGCGCCAGGACCAGGATCTGTTCGCGTTGCGCAGCCAAAAGAAGGCGGCGGCGGCGGAAGAGAGCGGGCGGTTGGCGAAGGAGATCGTCCCGGTCGACGTGCCGCGGCCCAAGCAGGAGCCCGTCCGCGTGAGCCGCGACGAACACGTGCGCGGCGATACGACGTTGGAGAAGCTGGCGAAGCTGCCCACGCCGTTTCGCGCGGGCGGTACGGTAACCGCCGGCAACTCGTCAGGCGTGAACGACGGCGCGTGCGCGCTGATCGTGGCGAGCGCCGACGCCGTGAAGCAGCATGGGCTGCGTGCCCGCGCGCGCGTCGTCGCCGCGGCGAGCGCCGGAGTCGAGCCGCGCATCATGGGCGTCGGCCCGACGCCCGCCACGCGTAAGGTGCTGGCGAAGAGCGGCTTGAGCCTCGAGCAGATCGAGGTGATCGAGCTGAACGAGGCGTTTGCGTCGCAGGCCCTCGCGGTCACGCGGGAGCTCGGCCTCGCCGACGACGATCCGCGGGTGAATCCGAACGGTGGGGCAATCGCGCTCGGACACCCGCTCGGCATGAGCGGCGCGCGGCTCGTCACCACCGCCAGCTACCAGCTCGCGCAGCAGAAGGCGCGCTTCGCGCTTTGCACGATGTGCATCGGCGTGGGCCAGGGCGCGGCGCTTATCCTCGAGCGCGCGTAGGCTGCTGCGCGGGGCGCGTTCGATCGCGCGGCCGCGGCCGAATCCGGCGCTCCTACAAGGTTGCAGTGCCGGCATCAGAAGCGCGCGCTCTGGCGGAGATCGCGCGGCCTGGCGACTTGGTCTCGCATTGCGGGGCGGTTGCGTGGGAGGCTCGTGCGCGGGTCGACCGTTTGCGGCGCGCCGTGCCCCCCGGAGCGGCGCCGCGGGCCGCGTGCGCGGCAAGGAGAGAGCATGGAGCACTACAAGCTGTTCATCGATGGCGAGTTCGTCGAAGCGCAGAGCGGCAAGACGTTCACCTCGATCGATCCTGGCAACGAAGCGCCGATCGCGACCGTCGCGCAGGCCGGCAAAGAAGATGCGGAAGCCGCTGTCGCCGCGGCGCGTCGCGCGTTCGAGCGCGGCGACTGGAGCGGGCTAACGCCCTCTGCCCGCGCGCAGAAGATCTACGACTTCGCCGACCAGATCGTGCAGCAGAGTCTGCGCCTGAGCGTGGTCGAGTCGATGGACTCCGGGCAGGTGATCGGCTTGTCGAAGTACTGGGGCATGGTCGGCTCGCAGCTCCTGCGCAACCTCGCGTACTATGCCTCCACGCGCTTTCCTTGGCAGGAGGAGATCCCATTCTCCGGGAACGTGTTCGCGCCCGCGCGCGAGATCATCCGACGGGAGCCGGTCGGGGTGTGCGTCGGCATCATTCCCTGGAATTTCCCGGTCAGCATGGCCTTTTGGAAGATCGCCCAAGCGATCATCATGGGCAACACGATCGTGCTCAAGCCGGCGACGACCACGCCGCTCGGTGCGTTGATCATCGCCGAGGCCGCGCGCGCGGCGGGCATCCCGCGCGGTGTGGTCAACGTGATCGCCGGAAAGGGCGCGGAGCTCGGGACGACCTTGTGCATGCATCCCGAGGTGGACAAGATCGCCTTCACCGGCAGCACCGAAGTCGGACGCGAGATCATGCGCATGGCGTCGGACACCGTGAAGAAGGTGACGCTCGAGCTGGGCGGCAAGTCTGCCAACATCATCCTCGACGACGCCGATCTCGAGCTGGCCGTGGAGGGCGCCGTCTTCGGGACGTTCTTTCATCAAGGCCAAGTATGCGAGTCCGGGACGCGCGTGTTGGTCTCGTCCAAGATCTACGACGAGTTCGTGACCAAGATGGTCGCGCGCGCGGAGCGCTTGCGGATCGGCTACCAGCTCGATCCGAGGAGCCAACTCGGGCCGCTCGTGAACGGCGCGCAGCTCGCGACGGTGGACGGTTACGTGGCGCTCGGCAAGCGCGAGGGCGCGGAGCTCCTGACCGGCGGTAGGCGCGTCGAGGTGCAGAACATTCAGGGCGGCTATTACTACGCGCCGACCATCTTCGCGGGCGTGAAGAACAAGATGCGCATCGCCCAGGAGGAGATCTTTGGTCCGGTGGTGTGCGTGGAGCGCTTCGACGACGAAGACGAGGCCGTCGCGATCGCCAACGACTCCATGTACGGCCTCGCGGGCGGCGTGTTTTCGAAGAGCACGGCGCGCGCGGAGCGCATCGCACGCCGCGTGCGCACGGGCACCATGTGGATCAACAACTTCCACGTGTTCGGCGATTTTTGCCCGTTCGGCGGCTACAAGCAGTCCGGCGTCGGGCGCGAGCTCGGCCACGCAGGGTTGTCCGAGTACACGCAGATCAAGCGCATCCACGTGAGCTCGTATCCCTCGCGCGACGGCAGCCTGACGATGTCGCTGTTCGCGGAGACGCCCAAGGTCGACTTCATCTATTACACCTCGCCGACCAACGTGATCGCCGGCCACGGAAGTCTGGCCGCGATCTACAAAGAAGTGGTGAACCTCGGCGCGAAGCGGGCGTTGATCATCAGCGATCCGGGGGTGCGCAAGGCGGGGCTGGTGCAGCTCGTAGAAGATGCGCTGGTCGAGTTCTGCGTGGGGGTGTTCGACGACGTTCCCTCGGATTCCGGCCTCGACACGGTGGACGCCGCGGTCGCCGAGGCGCGCCGGCTCGGCGCCGATTGCATCGTGAGCGTGGGCGGGGGCAGCGTGATCGACACGGCCAAGGCCGTGTGCGTGACGCTCAAGAGCGGCGGTTGTGCCAACGACCACATCGCCATCTCGCGCCTGACCGAGCGCCAGACGCCGCACATTGCGATCCCGACGACGTCCGGCACGGGCAGCGAAGTCACGAACGTGTCGGTGCTCAGCAGCAAGACGGCCGGCCGGAAAGTATACATCGTCGACGCGTTCATCACGCCGAACGCTGCGATCCTGGATCCGCGCTTCACGGTGGGGCTGCCGGCGTCGCTCACCGCGGCGACCGGCATGGACGCCCTGACGCACGCGATCGAAGCGCTGACCAGCACGCTCTCGCAGCCCTTCTGTGACGGGCAGGCGCTCGCGGCCATCCGGCTCATCGCGCAGAACCTGCCGCGCGTGATCGAGCAGCCACGCGACGAGAAAGCGCGCACCAACATGCAGATCGCTGCGGCGCAAGCGGGGTGGGCGTTCACCGTCGCGCAGGTGGGCCTCGCGCACGCCATGGCGCACTCGATCGGCACGCTGAAGAACGTGCACCACGGCACCGCCTGCGGGATCATGCTCCCCAAGGTGATGCGCTTCAACATCGACTTCGCGGCGCCCAAGCTCGCGCAGGCGGCGCAGGCGCTGGGCGTGAACATGAGCGGGCTCGATGAGCGCGCGGCGGGCCTCGCCGCGGCCGACGCCGTGGAGGCGTTGATGAAGCGAATCGGCCACCCGCGCTCGCTTCGCGAGGTGGGCGTATCCGAGGACGTGCTCCAGCCGGCGTCCCTCCATGCCATCGCCGATTCTGCTGCGCTGTTCAACGCGCGGCCGGTCGCGAGCGTCGAGGAGGTGTTCGAGCTGTTCACGCAGGTGTATTGAGCCGCGCGCGTCCGTGCGCTCGGCTGGCATGCGTCGCGCGCCTTCGCCGCGCGGATCTCGCGGCCCCGGCGAACGCGCGGCGACCCCGGTCCGTGCGTCGAGCGCGGGCCCGCCTTACAGTCAGGTCATGGACTCCTCCCAAAGCGTGACGTCCTCCACATGCGGACAAGCCCCCGCCGCGCGGCAAGACTGGCCTCGGCTGGGCGCGGCGCTGGCGGAGGATGGTTACGCCGTGGTACCCGCACTCTTGTCGGCGCGCGAGTGCGCGAACATGGCCGGGCTGTACGCCGAGGACGCGCTCTTTCGTAGTCGCGTGGTGATGAGCCGGCACGGCTACGGGAGCGGTGAGTATAAGTACTTCGCGTATCCGTTACCGCCGTTGATCGCGCGCTGCGTACGAGCTTCTACCCGCCGCTCGCCGCGATCGCGAACGACTGGAGCGCACAGCTCGGGAGCGAGGTGCGCTACCCGGCGCGCCACGAGCAGTTTCTTGCGCGCTGTCACCAGGACGGGCAGACGCGTCCGACGCCGCTACTCCTGCAGTACGGACCGAACGACTACAACTGTCTGCACCAGGATCTCTATGGTCAGCACATGTTCCCGCTGCAGATCGCCGTGCTCCTCTCCGAACCGGGCGAAGAATTCAGCGGCGGCGAGTTCGTGTTGACGGAGCAGCGCCCGCGCAAGCAGTCGAAGGTGGAGGTCGTGCCGCTCCGGCGTGGTGACGCAGTCGTGTTTGCCGTGCAGCATCGGCCCGCGCAAGGGGCACGCGGCGCGCACCGGGTGACGCTCAAGCACGGCGTCAGCCGCTTGCGCGCAGGCCGCCGCCTCACGCTCGGCATCATCTTTCACGACGCGGCCTGAGCACCTCTCGCGCTCATACGTCCGGCGCGGGCTCGGCCGCGGCTTCATACAGCTCCCGGACATCGAGCCGCGCCCCAATTGCCGCGAGATCAGCCGCCGCGCCCTCGACGGCTACGGTGTACGAGAACGCGTCCCCGTCGCGCGTCCAGACCTCGAGCTTGCGTTCGCGATGCGACACCAGCACATAATGACGGAGCGAGAGCAGGCCCTTGTAGTGTTCGAACTTGTCGCCGCGATCGTAGTCTTCCGTACTGCGGCTCAATACTTCGACGATCACGGTCGGGTTGGTCACGGCTTGTTCGTCGAGCGGGTCGCGCAGGCGTGGTCCGCACACGATCGTGACGTCAGGGTAGGTCGCGAGGCCGCTCGGCGTGCGGACGCGCAGATCGGCATCGTGCGCGCGACAACGACCCGTGCGCAGCTGGGGAAAGAGCAGCCCGATCACGGCCGCCGCGAGCGCCGCATGCTCGGGCGTCCCGCCCGCCATCCCGTAGATCTGGCCATCGAGAAACTCGTGCTTGACGTTGCTCGAGGCCTCGAGCGCGAGATACTCGTCATACGTGTAGCGAATGCTGTGAGCCGGGGCACTCATCCGCTTAGTATGACATAAGACCCCGTTCAGAACGGGTAGTGGCGCGGCTCCGTCGCGATGCTGATCCAGCGCAGGTCCGTGAACTCGTGCACGCCGGCACGACCGCCGAAGCGGCCGATCCCGCTCGCTTTGGTACCGCCGAACGGCATCTGCGCCTCGTCTTGGACGCTCGGGCTGTTGACGTGGCAGATGCCTGAATCGATGCGGCGCGCGACCGCGAGCGCCCGCGCGATGTCGCGACCGAACACGGCCGCCGATAGGCCGTACTCGCTGTCGTTCGCGACCGCGACCGCCTCGTCGGCGTCCTTCACACGGATCACGCCGACCACCGGGCCGAACGACTCGTCGCGGAAGATCTTCATGTCGCGCTTCACGTGATCGAGGACCGTAGGCTTGAAGAACACGCCTTCGCCGCTCCCGCCGCACACGACCTTCGCGCCTTTCGCGGTGGCATCTTCGATCAGGCCGCGCACGCGCTGGACCGTGCTCGTGTCGACCACGGCCGCCAAAGGCGCGTCGCTCTCGGGCGGCTTGCCCATGCGCAGCGACTCGGTTTTCTTCTTCAAGCGCGCCACGAAGTCATCGGCGATCTTCTCGTCGACGATGATTCGTTCGGTCGACATGCAGATCTGACCCTGATGCATGAACGCTCCGAACGCGGCAGCATGGACGGCTTGGTCGAGGTCTGCATCGTCGAGCACGACGAGCGGCGCCTTGCCGCCGAGCTCGAGCACCACTGGCTTGAGATGCCGGCCCGCGAGCTCGCCCACGATTCGGCCGACGCGCGTCGAACCGGTGAAGTTGACCCGGCGCACGGCTGGGTGCGCAATCAACGCCTCGACGACGGCTTGCGCCGTGTCTCCAGAGTGCGTGACCACGTTGACTACGCCCGCGGGTAAGCCGGCCTCCTTCATCACGTCGCCGATCAGCCGGTGCGTCGCCGGGCAGTTCTCGGAAGCCTTGAGCACCACCGTGTTGCCGCACGCGAGCGGCAGCGCGAGCGCGCGCACGCCGAGGATCACCGGCGCATTCCAAGGCGCAATCCCGAGCACCACGCCCGCTGGTTGGCGCACCGCGAGCGAGATCGTGCCGGCGTGATCGGAGGGAATGACCTCGCCCGAGACCTGGGTGGTCATGGCGGCCGCCTCTTCGAGCATCGTGGCCGCGAACGCCACGTTGAAGTGGCCCCAGCCCAAGGTCGAGCCCGTCTCGGCGCTGACCCGCTGCGCGAAATCGAGGCTCTTCTCGCGCAGCTTGGCGGCGGCGGCTTGCAGGTGCTTGCGGCGCGCGTTCGGCCCGAGCGCAGACCACGCCGGAAACGCGCGGGCCGCCGCGTCGGCCGCCGCGCGTGCGTCCTCGACGCCGGCGTTCGCCGCCGCGCTCGCGGGTTCGCCGGTGACCGGATTGCGCCGCTCGAAGACCG